>CAYJRP010000001.1:0-30893 GCA_964372675.1 Candidatus Woesearchaeota archaeon
GAGAAAGAGATTTAAGAAAAAGTGAGGGATAATTTTTGAAAGACAAGCATTATCAAACCATCAATAAGATTATATGGATAAAAGATAATCTGGAATATTTCTGTATTTGTTAATTGGTTTTTGGAAAATTCATGATGGGCGGGCAAAACCATAGCAATCTAAAGATATATACAAATATGAGAAATGTTTATATATGATAAACTTGTTAATCTAGAAAAGAGAATTAAAAATGGGTAAGGAAGCTACAAGAAAAGTTGTGATTTTGCTTTTAATACTGGCTATAGTTTTCTCTGCAATTTCCATTTTTATTGGATGGTCTGCCTTGCAGGCAGATATTCCGCAGAGGCGGGCGGCGACAGAAGGCAGCAGTCCGCCCGGAGTAGTTGGCTTTTTTGTTGAAACACCTCCTAGTTTAAGCGGAGGTGGAGGATGAAGGGGGAGAATTTTCTTTTTGGGGTTGCCGTGGCCGCGGTTATTGTCTCTGTTATTGCTGCAGGGATAACTTATTTTTCAATAGCTGATTTGGTCTCAAAAATCTCAGGATATCAAACTCTTGGCGAGGCTAATCTGACAGTAGAAACGCTGGCGCAAGTCAATTTTTCTATAAGAGCGATTAGCTGGGGTTCGGGGAGAGTAACGCCTGGATTTACCGCAGCCTCTTTGACTACTTCAAATCATACGGGAGTTGCTAATGTAACAGGAGGCAACTGGAGTTTGGACAGCGATTCCGGTACTGCTGGACTTCAAGCAAGTGGCTTAGTCATTGAAAATATAGGGACTGTAAACGTCACCCTTAACTTAACTGTGGGAAAAAACGCCTCCCAATTTATTGGAGGGACTAATCCTGCGTATGAATGGAATCTGACTAATTTAAACGCTAATTCATGCCTAAACACCACCGGATTACCAATGGCAGTAAGAATTAATACCTGGTTCCCTGCAAACACTACTAAATTCTCTGCCTTATGGTGCGATGTCTTCCCATTCAGGGCTGCCCAAGACGCTGTGCGCCTTGACTTTAATCTTACTATCCCAGAAGATTCTCTCACAGGCGCATTAGGGGATATTATAACTGCCACTGTTACAGCCTTGTAAGGTATTTTAGGATTATTACAATGTCTATTTAAGATTTGATAGCATAACTCACAGAAAGATAGCTTTTATTATCACAAAGTCTTTGCGTTCACTGCGGACTAAAGTCCGCAGTTTGTGTAGATTCATCAAAAACAAACTTGTTTTTGACTGCCATCAAAATTCCTTGAATTTTGAGGTTGGGATGCAAGCAAATTGCTCTCGTTGGCAATTTGCTGCACAGAAATTTGTCATGGTAAACAAATTTCTTGTGCTCAAAGTGTTCCGCACACTAAAGACTTCAACACGAAGTGTTGAATGGATTAGAAAACTGATGTTTTCTAAGTGTGCGGTTTGTCAAACACTTTGACATCAAAACAGCTCTTTAAGCTTGGAAAGCTTAATCACCAGAAGATGGGGCGCATGAACAGGATAATATAAGAGTTGTTAATTGTTAATCTTTCATTTGGATAAAATATTCACAGCTACCAATTGTTTTAAATATCTTATTTAATAAGTTAAAATATGAAAAGAGAGGCGTTATGTTTGTTTGCAATATTTTTTATAATTTTTTCTATAGAGTTGACAGCGGCGGCTCTAGGAATTACTCCTGCCAAGCAGGAAATTAATTTTATTCCAGGGCAGAAATATGAATTCACTTTTACAATAATCAGCGATAATCCCAACCAGGAGCTTGAGCTATATCTCGACGGAGACTTGGCTGAATATGGGAGATTAAGCACAACAAGCGCCATTGGGTCAGAGACTTTCAATGTGGCTGTTGCTCTTCCTGACGAAATAATCTCTCCAGGGCCGCATAGCATCATTGTAAGGGGTAGGGAGGTGGTATCTGAAAGGGAGTTTATAGGCACACTAATTGACATAGGCGTGCCTATTAAGATTTTTGTTCCTTATCCCGGGAGATATGCGGAACTGCAGTTAAACATTCCCAATGGAAATATTGATGAGGAAATTCCAATAGAGCTTTTGGTGATTAACAGAGGCAAAGAAAATTTGTTTTTGCAGTCTGTTTATGTAGATTTCTATACTAGCGGACAGAAAGCCGGCACTTTGAGCTATAAGCCTGCGGAGATTTCTGTTGCAGAAGAAAGGTACTTTCGCAAACGTTTGGACACTGCAGGATATAAGTCAGGGGATTATCTGGGCGTTGCATACGCAGATTATGGGGAAATTGCTTCTGTTAATCAAAGTTTTAGAGTCGGCTCCTTATTTATTAATATAACCAATTTTACTCAAAGAATTCCACAAGAGAGCATCCAAAAATTCCACATAGGAATTGAAAGCTTCTGGAATCGCGAGATAGATGGGGTTTTTGCAGACGTGAATCTTTCCAATGATGTCGAGACAGTCACTTTTAGGACGCCGCCTGTTAACCTTGAACCATGGAGAATAAAACAGCTTGAAGGATTTATTGACACTTCTGATTTAAATGGGAATTATAACGCTCTTATTTCTTTGCATTACGCGCAAAAAACAACTACTGCCGAAGGCATTGTGACAATATACAAGTACAGCTATATTACAATAATTGTCACTTCATTAGTTGCCCTTGCGTTCATGGGGGGAATAATTGCGCTGATATTATTTATGATGAGAAGAAAAAAGAGGCGCAGATGAAAAAGCCAAGCTATATTCTTTTTTGGGTTTCGCTGATAATTTTTTTATTTTCTTTAGCAGGCAGCATTTTACTCAATAGACCCATACAGCATAAGACAATTTATGCAAATGTCACTATCGGGGATAAGCTTGGTTTTGATGTTAGTGAAAACTCGCTTATTTTTGGCATTCTTCCTTCAGGCAGCACTTCCACAAGAAGCGTGATTTTTACAAATGAGAATGATTTTGAGGTTTTAGTAAAAATAAAAGCGACAGGAAATATTGCGCCGCTTCTGGATTTTGAAGAAACAGTAAGTGTTAAACCAAAGGAGCAGAAAAATATAGGCATTACCGCTGTTTCAGGAGAGAATGAGCTTGGAGATTATGTGGGGTTTGTAGAGTTTAAGGTATTTCCTGCATGATTAAAAAAATAGCATAATAACAAACAATTTTTTGGATAGGGAGATTTGGTTTTACTTTTAATTTTATTTTTTCTGGGATCTATACTCTTATATATATTTTTTTATGCCCTCTGCTCCAGTATACAGCATAGCCAACCTTTCTTCACCTTCTATTTTTACCTCGATGCTCTCCATCATATTTATCTACTCTTACTGTACAAGAGCCTTCTTTTCCTTCTATTTTGGTTATAAGCTCGCCGTCGTACCAGTATTGTCTTATTTTTATTTTCCTTTTACCTCCTTTCAGCTTTTATATATTAAACAGATGTTATTTCCGCACTCTGTGCCATTTGCCATCATAAAATTCATACCCATCGCTGCGATCAGGAACCCACCCTTGATCAGTATTTCTCACTCTAGTCCACTTATTTTTATTTAATTCAACAAAATGTCCACCATCAACACTTCTTGCCCACTTTTCTATTTCTCCGGTAGCATGATTTCTATAGACACTTATTGTGCTTCCGTCATGAGGGTCCTTCTCTTTTCTAATAAGCTCATATTCTTCTTCTCTTCCAAATGTTCCGTCTGGTTGTAATCTTGGCATTTTCCTTTTACCTCCTTTCAATTTTTTAGTTTTGAATATAAATCTTCTGCATTTTGTAATGAAATGTCGTAAAGTAATACTGTTCTTTCAAATTCTGAAGATTTAAGTTTTCTTTGACTGCATTGATTTGAATGAAATACCTCACAAATGGCTGGAGAAGATAACTCATAATATTCTTCAAATCCTTTTGTGGTCAAAAATAATCTGTATATTTCTTTACAACTACCTTGGTGTATATACTCCGCTATTAAAACTTCTGAAGATAAATTGTTCAGTTCAGGTAGATCAACTATTTTTTCAAGTAAGTTTGCTGTTTCTCTTATTTCATCTTTCTTGCGTATTTGATTTAGGTCTTGGAATGGCATTTTATCTCCTCCTCTCTTTCACTTCTGTAATGCAAGTATACCATAAATCATACATTGCTCGACATGTTCCCCAGTTTTCTTCTGAGTGAATGGGATCATGTCCGTTTCGTGACCAAATCTTGGTTTTTCCCTCTTTTGACAACCAAGTGTGAAAAGAAATACCGCAATCATGACGCCATCCTTGATTTGAAAAAATTGTTCCGCAGTAAACCGTAGTTCCAACATCAGAACCATAATACGAGCTTTTTTTTCTTTCGTAAAGATGCGGCTCTCCTCCGCTTTCGTTTGTTACACTTCCTCTTAAGCCCCATGCTATCTCTACAAGCTCTTCTAAAATAGTTTCTGGATCTCCATGTAATGTTGAATTAAGTGCCATTTTGTTTTTCTCTTCAGATCTGTTAATAATTAGTATATTTTATTCTTAATAAACATATTTATACAATTTAAGTATAAATATTCAAATAGAATAGAAAGATTTATATATATTATGGAATAAATATTCCATATGAATAAAATAGATGACAAAGACTGGAAGGTTATTGAATGTTTGAAAGAAAATGGTAGGTGGAGCGTACAGAAAATCTCTAAACAAACAAGGATTCCAATTACAACTGTTCACAATAGGTTAAAGAAATTAAATAGAGAAGGCGTTATTAAGAAATATTCAATAGTGCTCGACTATAAAAAAGTTGGAATACCCCTGGCATCTTATGTGTTAATAACTGTAGATTATAAAGGATTGCAAGAACGAGAATTAAGCCAGTATGATTTAGCAAAGGAGCTTCTGAAGAAAAAAGAAGTAGAAAGCGCTGCAATGATAACAGGATTAACAGATATTATATTAAAAATTAGAGTTGCTAATATTGATGAACTAAATCGTTTTATTACAGTAGATTTAAGAAATGTTATGGGTATTGAAAAAACGCAGACAATATTAATTTTAAATGAAGCAGAAACGTGAAAAAAATGCGCTGTTCCTTATGGTGTGACCGGACTTGCGGATTGGTCATGTACGCAGGATATTCCCATCGAAGTTAATGCAGAAATAACAAAATTAAATGGATTCCGTTAAATGCCAAGTCACCCAGATTATTTAGAGAAATGCTAATTTATGTTCAGAATTAACATTTAAGAAAACTATTTAATTGCTGACTTAGTATAAGGGATATGAAAAAGAAGTATTTTATCCTATTCTTTGTTCTTTTTATAGCACTTGTCATGAATGTTGCCAGTGTTTATTATTCACTAAAGGTTTACAGGTTTTTTAATGAGCCTGGCACAACTGCGCGCGCCAGCGAAGGAGATCTGTCTTTAAGCGTTGAAGCGGCTCCTTCTGATGGCGGGACAACTGGGGGGGCTGGCACAACCGGGGGAGGCGGAGGCGGAGGAGGCGGAGGAGGCGGAGGAGCTACTCCTAGATTTACTGTCAGTCCTAAAGAAATAAATGTGCAGATTGTTTCTGGCGAGAGCGAGTCTCGCGAGATAACCATAGAAAATACAGGATCAGAAACAATCACAGTTAGCATAAGCGCTATAACGATTAAGGACTATGTGGTTTTTAACACTGACCGCGTAGTTCTACAGAAAGGGCAGAAGAAAACAGTTACAATGACTATTAATGCCCCTGCTTCAGGAGTATATGCTGGCAAAATAATCTTTAAGTCAGGAGCTATTGTTAAAGAAGTTTTAGTTTTATTGAATGTAATTAGCGACGGCGTTTTATTTGACGTTGCCATAACTGTTTCAGAACCTTACAATAATTTATATGTTGGAGAGAATTTGCCTGCGTTGATTGAGCTTACTGAAGTCGGTGGAGAAGAAGGGCTTGATGTCACTTTGAATTACTTTATCAAGGATTTTGACGGGAATGTGCTTTACACTGAATCTGAAACCCTTTACGTCTTTGGAGCAAAGAGCTTTAACAAGGAATTTCCAACAGGCAGTTTAGAAGCTAACGATTATGTTGTTGGTGTTGAGCTTCTTTATCCCGGGGGATTTGCAACATCCAGCGCGCACTTTAGAATTCAAAAGTTCCAGATTAGCTGGCTGACTATTTTGGCGATAATTCTCGCCATTATCTCGATTGTATTAATCATATTAGCAATAAGATTTTATAGGAATAGTAATAAACACAAGAAGGGGGTGGTTAGAAAATGAAAAAGGCTTTTGTTTTTGTCATGCTCGGATTGTTAATTATTAACTTATCTGCGGGATTTGAGGTGCATACTCCAGCAATAAAAATCGGGCTAAAAGCAGGCAGCTCTGGCATACAGACAATAAGTGTTTTCAATGATAAAGATGAAGCCAAGACATTCACAATTGAGAAAGAGCATGGCCGCAACTTTTATGAAATAGGCGAAAATACTTTAGAGGTTGGGCCTAAAACATACGGCACAGTTACGCTAACCTTAGGAAGCCCCATAGTACTGCCAGGCCTTTATTTAGATAGAGTAATAATTTCTGATGGAACAAGTGAAAAAGGGGTGCCGGTAGTTGTTGAAGTGTCTTCTAAGGGGAAAATCTTGTTTGACACAATAATAGAAGCCAAAATTGATTATTTGGCTGTTCCTGGTAGCAATTTTGGTGCTAGAGTAAAAGTGTATAATATTGGAGCAGTGCAGGATGCTGTAGAAATGTTATATGGAATTCAAAACTTTGGGGGCGATATGATTCATGAGAAAACAGAGGTATTAAGTGTGAGAGAGCCTATTGAAATTAGAAAGGAATTTTCCCTTCCTGAAAGTTTGCCCGAAGGGCTATATGTTTTTTCTGTTGCTGCCAGGCAAGGCAATTATGCCAGCCCAAACGATTATTCTTATTCTGTTACATCACAGCTATTTATAGTAGAACAAAGGACAAGCTTAAGCCCTGTTATTGAAGCAGACTCCTCAAAGACAATCGGGTTTTTCATAATTCTATTTTTGATGGTTTCAGTAATTGTTTTAAGCTATTACTGGAATAAGCGGGTGCTTAATCAAGGGAAGGAGTGGAGGACTAAAGTTAGTGAGATAAGGGCTGTTAAGTTCAGCGACGCTGCCCGCTCTATCAGAAGGTTAAATTATCAGAAACATTTGCTTGAAAAGGCCTACGGAAGTCATTATGTGACAAGGGAATCATACGAGCAGGGCAGGAAAGAAATAAACAACATGATAAGCAAGCTAAAGAAACGTTTATAAATTGGTTTGGTTATTCTCTATTTATATAAAATGGCTGTTAAAAAGAAGGGTGTGAAAAAGACAGGTTCTAAAAAATCCTCCAACAAGAATGCTCTCTCTGGGGCAATTAGCGACTTGGAGAAAGAGTTAGGCAGAGTCAATAGAGAGAAAAACGAGGTAAAGAGGCAGATGAGCGAGACTTCTTCCATGATTAATATTGACAGGGAAAAGGAAAGGGAATTGCAGGAGAAAATAGCCAGTCTGCTTGAGAAGGAAGCTCATTTAGAGCAGAAGAGAAAGAACCTGCAGACTAAGGGAGAGAAGCTTTCTGACAAGGCAGGGAAGATTTCAAAGATAAAGATGGAAATGGCAGATATCTGAGAATTAGCAGATTATATTTGAAGAGGGTTGATGATGATATTTCTTGGTTTAAAGAATGCTCCTGTCTGTAAAATGTTTTGATAATGGAATATTTAAAGGAGAAAATCTTAGAGGAATAATGGACATTGTTGTTAATTTTAAAGGCAGAAAGATTAAATTAAATGTCACGGAAACAGGCCCTATTAGGCAAGGAATAGGTTTCACATTCCGAACAAGAAACACAGACTGCCTTTTGTTTGATTTCAAAAAAGAAGTTTATGAAAGAGGGGCGCTTACATCGTTTTTTGTGTTTTTTCCATTCCTGGCTCTTTGGCTGGACAAGAATAATGGGGTTTTAGAGCATAAAATCATAAAGCCATGGATTTTGTCTATACTGCCTTCCAAGCCCTTCAGAAAGGTCGTGGAAGTCCCAATAAGCCCTAAAAACAGGAAAATTATCGATTTTTTCGTCGGAAAATGAAAAAGTTTAAATACTTCCTCGTCGTGCAATTAGCACAGGAGACAAGGGAGGTACACAATGGGAACAGTTATTGCAAGAAATGTCATCACACGAAAGAAAGGCTATCTTTACTATGTAGACGCAAAAGGTAATGTCTGCGAGGCAAAAATGGCTCGTGGCGGCAGAAGAAAGAGACGAAGATAATTATCTAATTATCTGAGATCTTTTATTTTTCTTTTTTTAATAATTTTTTTATTTTATTGTTTGATTTTTATGAAGTTTTTTTGGATAGCCAAGCAACATAGTAATTTTTATTCAATTTATTTAGAGTATTCATGTCTTGGTTCTTAATATTAAAGTCAAATACATCTATATTTTGTTTCAAATGGCGTTTATTTGTAGATTTTGGAATTACTGCTATTCCTTGTTGTAAACTCCACCTTATCATAATCTGAGCTTCTGATTTTTTATATTTCTTGGCAATTTCTTTAATAGTTTTGTTTTGCATCATTTTTCCTCTAACTAACGGGCTATGAGCTTCTAGAACGATACCTTTTGAATTACAATAAGACAATAATTCTTTTCTATAAAGAAATGGATGAAATTCCACTTGATTAACTGCTGGAATAATTTCTATTTTTTTAAGAAGAGATTTTAATTTATTAATATTAAAATTACTGACCCCTATTGCTTTTACACGACCTTCTTTGTAGATTTTTTCTAGTTCTTTCCAGATTTGGCTTGTTCTTAAAAATGGTAGGTGGATTAAATATAAGTCAATATAATTCAAACCAAGTTTTCTTAAGCTTTTATAAAAAGCTTTCCTAATTCCTAAAATTCTTAATGGATGAAGTTTAGTTGTAATAAATATTTCTTTTCTTGGAATTCCACTTTTAATAATGGCTTTACCTACATCTATCTCATTACCGTAAAGAGCGGCTGTATCTATTAATTTATAACCTAGTTTAAGGGCGAGAGTTACTGCTTCTTCTGTTTTTGTGCCTTTAGGTATTCTAAAAACTCCCAGCCCTAAGGAAGGTATTTTTATGCCATTATTTAAAATAACGAATTTCTTTGCTTTCATTTAAAGATTATAAAAGGCATACTTTATAAATTATTGATCATTATAATTTTTTATTTTATTGGTTTTTTAACAAATATCTGACTTTTTTGTCAATTAACTTCACAGTATGTTTTCTTTTTTTGCCTATTTCTCCAGATTTATCCATTACATCCTTAATTTTCCAGATTATGACTTCTTTTTTATCATTAATCCTTTCTTCACTAAATAACTCTTTAGGGATTCTGTCTTCTATTATAATTATTTTATCCGCCCACATATTTAGCTGATAAGACAAACCTTGAGGAGGATTTGATATTTGTATGCCTTGGGATTTGCATAGGCCCATTATATCCTGGTTGATTGGCAATCCTGGAACTATTCCCGCGCTCTTTGCTTGGTTATTTGGATTTTTATTTAGCTTATTAAAAATTGCCTCTGCAACTTTACTTCTGAATCTATTGTATTTGCAGACGAATAGGATTTTCATGTTAATTAAGATAAAATGCAATATATATTACTTTCTAGATCTCTTTTTCTCACGAATTCTTCAATTGCTCTTAGGCGAGCGGTAGTGTCGGGGTTTGGAATTTTCAATTTCCTCAAAGCGCCATACATCATACGAGCAATGTCTGATGAGAATTTTTCCCTTAACATTGGTTGTGGCTCTCTTCCGCCAAATCTACAGAAAGCGTTAGCTACAGGATAAGTTATGTATCCTATGGTTGTTCTTAAGTAATCTCCTGCAGAGCCTTTCATGAGATTAGTATTATTGCTTCTTATATAAATTTATTGCAGAACCCTCAAACATTGATTAACCAAGATTTTTATATTATTCTCTTTTTTATTTTGTATTTTCTTTTAACCTATCTTTAACCACTTGCTCATCTTGAGGATTGGTAAGGCCAGTCCATCCATCTAACGAAGGCAAAACTCTCATTTTAATTTCTTTCTTTTCTAGCATTTTTCCTAACTCTTGTGGAAGCATACATTCAATAGTTCTATTGGTGCGATAAGTATCTTTAAAAGATTTTAATCTAGCCTCTAATTTTTGAGTTGTTGCTTCACTTAAGCCGAATAAACTCATGCTGCAAAGCGTCTCATGAGATAAACCCCTGGATAAGAAATTTTCATTTGTTAAACCTAATTCTTCTCTTAAAGAAGTTGCATATCCAACTCTTGTTTGAAAAATGCCTCTGTTTACGCTGCCTCTGGATGGGATAACTTCACTTAGTTTATATCCTATAGCCACATCAGATGTGTTTGTCATTAAATATTCTTTTATCGCCATTAAAGAGCTCTTTCCGTATATGTCGTCCCCGTTGCATACAACGTAAGGGTATTTCAAAATATTTTTGGCAGAATATAAAGCATCCAACGTGCCCCAAGGACTGTCTCTAGAGTTTTGGTCTATTTCTTGTTTTGCATAAAGGACTTTTACCCCTAAAAAACTCTTCCCCATTAATTTCTTTAAAGGACGCTCGGTTTTATGCCCTACTACCAATACTATCTCGTTAAATCCAGCTCTTATTGCCTGCGTAGCAGAATACTCGATGAGAGTCTCATCGTTTGGACCAACTTTGGCAAGTTGTTTTATTCCATTAAATCTCTTGGACAAACCTGCAGCTAGATAAACTATTTGCATACTATTTTCTGGTCAAGGATACTTTATAAATATAATTTTAGTTGGATAATAATGATATTAGGAATAGAATGCACGGCGCATACTTTCGGAGTTGCATTGGTTGATAAAGGCAAAGTCTTGTCAAATGTAAAGGATATGTACAAGCCTGCAACTGGAGGAATTATTCCAGTAGACAGCGCAAAGCATCATCGAGATGTCTGCCAATTCATTTACGAGGATGCTTTGAATAAAGCAGAAGTTTCTGAAAAAGATATTATTGCTATAGCTGTGTCAAATGCTCCTGGACTTGCTCCGTGCTTGCTGGCTGGGATGGAATTTGCTAAAACTAAAGCGAAACAACTGAATGTTCCACTAATTCCAGTAAATCATTGCATTGCACACTTGGAAATTGGGCAGAGTGTTGGAGCTACTGATCCTGTGCTTCTTTATGCCTCTGGCGCAAATACGCAGGTGATTGCATACGCTGCTGGCAAATATCGTGTGTTTGGCGAGACGCTTGATTCCGGAGTTGGAAATTTTATTGATACTTTTGGAAGGCATGTTGGAATTGCTTTTCCTGCAGGCCCTGAATTGGAAAAAAAAGCTCATGGTGGAAAATATATTGAGTTGCCTTATTCAATTAAAGGCATGGATGTTAGTTTTTCTGGCATGCAGACTAAAATGAAACAACTATATGATGCACATGGTACGAGTGTTGAAGATTTGGCTTATTCAATGCAGGAAACAGCCTTTGCAATGCTTGTTGAAGCTGCTGAAAGGGCAATGGCGCACACAGGAAAGTCCGAGTTGGTGCTTGGCGGAGGCGTTGGATGTAATGCGCGTCTTCAGGAAATGTGCAGAATTATGTGTGAAGAACGCGGCGCCAAGTTTTTCTGCCCTGCTAGAGACCTGTTAACTGATAACGCCGCCATGATCGCATTTACAGGGGAACTTATGTATAATTGTGGAGATTACCCTAGGGACATCTCTAAAATAGATATTTTGCCTCGCCAACGTACTGATCAAGTAATTATAAAATATAAATAAGGTTCTTTTGCCTTATTGCATTCTATCAACCTCTCCCTTTCCAGTTTTAATAAATAGTGACTTACAACTCTTTTACCCTTGCCTATAAAACTAGCTATCTCTTCTGCAGTTACCTTTTTGTTCATCTCTTTTAATTTTTTTATATAAAATTCCCTATATGTGCCTCTGGAGATCTGGTGTCTTTTAAATTCTTTCATCATTCTTTTCCATCTATCTAACTTTTCTGAATGATGCAAGCAAAAGCCTTTCTCTTCTAACTTGTAGAAATCTTCCCATCCCGAAATATTAAGCTCCCAATCATTCTTATTTCTTCGATATTTATTGCCTATTCCATGTTCTTTTAACAGTTTAGACCATTCTTCTAAATAGTCTTTGCTTCTCATCCTAACTCTTATTACTCTTTTTAATCCATACCAATTGATTGATCCCCCACAGTCAATCAGAGCGCTAAAAGCGGACATGAAAAATTTTTCATTAGACCTTAATAGTTTGTGGTGGATATGCAGGTCTCTCTTGTTTCCCCCATATTTATCTAAGAAGTCTAATAGTGCTTTTATCGGAAACCTTAAGTCTTTGTACACCCAGCATTGCAAATTACCTTGACACTTAATTTGATGTTTATAAGAGCTTATTCTTAATTTGTAAATTTCATTAAGATAAAATATCTTTAATTCGTAAATTTTTTTATATGGCAGACTTATCACTGCTTTTACTTTTTTATTATCAAAAGGACTTTTTTCTATGTGGAAATTAAGTTCTTTGTCTCCTTCTAAAATCTTTACTTTTTCTTTTACGGAATTATCATTAAGTCTTATTTTTACTAATAGCCTCTTCGATGGTGTAACCCCCAATTCTTTAACAATATCTTCTATATAATTAAGAAGCGAGAGGTTCTTATTTTGCAAGGTTAATGTGTATCTTTTAGTATTCCAATAACCTTCAACTTTGAGAGTTTCCACTAGATAAACCGTTTTTTCGTTAATAGGGATATTTAAATGATAGGTCATCATAGGGGTAATAGTCTAAGATTAATAAACCTTTCTAAGAAAAAGTTGTGTCCAAGGATTTGGATAAGTTGGACATTGCACCCAGGGAAAGAACTGATATGGTTGATGTGACGTGGAAATAAGACTATAGACGATTATGCAATATTAACCTGCAATTTCTTTGAGATGTCTACACCCCATGGGATATCCAGGCTTGCAATAAGATACCATTTTACTTGGGAATATTGTCTTGAAAAGGCTTGCAAAGACTTTGCAACAGAATCAAGCATAGAATTCATTCCTCCTAAGATATTTTGAGGTATCTTTATTTGAAAGTTATAGTTATAATCTCCATTGTAATCTTTTTCGCCATCAAGAGGTTGTTTGAAATCATAAATATAAGCTGTTCTCATTTGCTGTTGCATTGCACCAAAGTTATTTGTAGTGTTTGGCATGTTAGTTGTTCTTGTTGTTTTTTGCTGACCCACTAATCTAATTGTAACTGCTTTTGCTTTTGTTGGCTTTTTAACATTAAGGGAAATCGCACCTTCAATAGTGTCTCCTGGGGAAAAATTGTACTTACTGATTGATATGCCTATTTTTCCTTTTCCAAAGCCGAACATCTTGTTTATAAGAGATTTAGATTTATATAACTTTCTTCGCATAATTTAAATACATATTTCTCTTTGCATCGACGCCATGGGGAGATTAAAAGAGGTGTTTAAAATAGATGTGCGAGCTCTTGCTTTTTTTAGGGTTTGCCTTGCACTGATTATAATTTTCGATTTGATTATTAGATCTACTTCTTTGGTTGCACATTATACGGACTTAGGAACAATGCCTCGCTCTTTAGTTAATGAGAAGTTCGGGCTTTTAAATTGGGTTTCAGTTCACATGCTTTCAGGAAGCGCTGGCTTTCAAGTGTTTTTGTTTATTCTTGCAGGCATATTTGCTTTAATGTTGCTAGTCGGCTACAGAACAAAACTATCTACTATTGCATCTTGGTTTTTGCTTATTTCATTGCAGTCAAGAAACCCAATGGTTTTGCAAGGTGGAGATATTATGCTCAGGATGTTGGTGTTTTGGGCAATGTTTTTACCTCTTGGACTAAAATACTCGATTGACGAGGCTAAAAATATTAGAAATGGAATAGAAACTAATCGAAAGAGTATTTTGTCTTTTGGCACTGTAGGAATATTAATGCAGGTTGCTTCAGTTTACTTTTTTTCGGCACTTTTGAAAACTGGAAATGAATGGTATCCGAATGGGACTGCACTTTATTATGCGTTAAGCATTGACCAGTTTGCGACTTATGCTGGAAAGTTTCTTTTAGGGTTTCATAGTTTACTAGGGCCTTTAACTTATTTTGTTTACTTCTTAGAGTTAATTGGCCCTCTTTTACTTTTTATTCCATTCTTCTTTCCTTATTTAAGGACCATTATGGCTTTTCTGTTCTTCGCTCTCACTCTTGGAATGGGTTTATCTCTTAACCTTGGGCCGTTTCCATTTATAGGAGCTGCAGGATTTATTTTATTTTTACCTAGTTGGTTCTGGGATAAGGTGCAAGAGCTGTTCTACAGAAAAGAAAATGAAAGACTTAGAGTTTATTATGACGGAGAATGCGGAACATGCAGATTCTCTATTGCGTTGCTTAGGGTTTTCCTTATGCTGCCTAAGAGTGCATTTTTGCCTGCGCAAAGCAGGAAAGATATACTTGGATTAATGAATAAAAATAATTCATGGGTTGTTGACTTCGAAGGAAGAAAATATTTTCGCTTTGATGCTTTCAAACCAGTTTTGTCTGCTTCGCCATTGTTTTGGCCGCTTTCATATATCATTTCTATTTCCTGGATGCGCAAAATTGGAAACTGGTTTTACAGAGCTTTTGCTAGAAGGAGAAAGCACGTTTGTGAAATTCCTGAGATTAAACAAGAGAGAGTTAATAGAAAGAAGATATTGTTTGCAACAGGAAACATTCTAGCTGCTTTTTTCATCATTTTTATAATTGCTTGGAACGTGCAATCTCTTGGGAAAAATAATGCTGTGCCTAATGGAATTGAATTTATTGCGCATAAATTGCGCATTGACCAGTATTGGAATATGTTTTCTCCTTTTCCTTTGAAGGACGACGGGTGGTATGTTATCGACGCTTCTCTTGCTAATGGAAAACATATTGATTTACTACGTGATGGGAAACCTGTTGACTTTGAGAAGCCTTCGCATGTTGCTTACTTGTACAAGCATGAACGCTGGAGAAAATATTTAATGAATTTATGGAGCAGGGATAATTCTGTTTATCGGCCTTATTACCTGCAATACTTATGCTATGACTGGAATAAAAACCATGAAGCCAATGAAAAACTGAAAGAAATAAATATGTACTTCATGCTTGAATTTACTCTGCCTGATTATCAGAAACCAAACATAGAGAAGATACTGCTTGGCCAGCAAGAATGCTTTTAGATAAAACTTTGAATCTTGGGAATGCTAATAAACCTTAAATCCGAGAATATAGAAATGTTTTTAAAGTAAATTTTTATATCTCTTGTTGTAAGATGGCAGAAGAAAATGAGAGACTACCAAAAGGCAGATTTACTGTATTCGTACAGCCTGACAGAAAGAATCCTGGAGAACTTTCTAGAGCTGTTCAAGGAATTTTAGACAATATTCCCAGTTCTAACGGAGAAAGAGTTGAGGATTACCGCTCAAAGTCAAGAGAGGGTTCTGTCAACTTTGTTTATATTGGCAAACATTCTTCTTTCAAGGTTATTTTAGTAGAGGGCTTAAAGAGAAGAGGCTATGACCCGGTGGTAAGCTATACGCCTGCGCCAACGTCTGCGCAAAGCGCGATTGACCGCAGGAAGCATTCTGAAAGGCAATATTAACAATTTTCATAGGAATATTTATATACCCTCTTTTCAATTTTTGATTACCAATGAATCTCTATTGAGAGTTGGAGGTTGTAAAATGACAGACTATTACGCAATAATTGAAAAAGCTCGAAAAACCGGAAAGGTTGACAAAGGCACTAACGAAGTTACCAAAGCAATTGAAAGAGGAGTTGCCAAAGCTGTTTTTTATGCCGGAGATGTAAGTCCCAAGGAAGTTGTTGCTCATCTTGCTGTAATTTCAAAAGAAAAAGGAATTCCATGCTATGAAGTTGATTCAAAGCAAAAACTCGGTCTTGCTGTTGGAATTCCTGTTTCTGCAAGCGCTGTCGCGATAATTGATGCCGGCGGCGCCGACAAGGATTTAGATTACATAAAGAAAGACGGAGGAAAATAAGTTATTATGGATAAAAAAGATTCTATTGTTTTCATAGATGAAGATAATTATAAGTTAAATTTTAATGAAGGGTTATCTGATTCAAACCTTGATAGTAACTGGAGGATTTTATAAAATGGGCGGAGCAAAGAAACAGCAGAAGCCTAAGGATCAGCAGCAAAAGGGCTCTGAACAGCAGCAAACATCAAGCAGAAGACTTTCTGATGAGGCTCCTGTTAAAGCTGAAGTTGTGAACCTTATTGTAAGAACAGGAGCAAGAGGAGAAATTACACAAGTTGAATGCAGAATTCTAGAAGGGAAAAATATAGACAAGGTAATGCGAAGAAATGTCAAGGGTTCTGTTAGAATTGGCGACTTGCTGACATTGAGAGAGACAGAAATTGAGGCGAGAAGAGTAAAAGGAGCGACCAAAGGGTCACACGCTTAAAATGTTTAACTTAATTGGAAAACTTATTAGAAAAAAGAAACAGCAAAAGCAGGATGCGCGAGATCTTTTAAACAGGACATTTGGCGTAGATATTCCCGCGAGTTCTATAAAAATTCGCGATGGATATGCAGAGGCAATTTTCAATAATCATGTTTATTTGGCTACACAGCATCTTACAGAAGAATTGCTTATTACAATGGATGTTCGAGCATTAGTTTTAGCAATGGGCGGCAATTATACTGATGATAAAGTTGTTCCGTCGGGAGCGCACACGCCTTATGGGCATGCTTATGGTTTACAATTAAGGAGAGTTTCTTAAAATGACTGAAGAAACAACCCCTCCGATAGATATGAGACAATCAGAATACCTAAAAATAGGGCGGAATGTTATTTTTAATGCTAATAACCATGGCAGCAATGGGGTTCTGGTAGTGGTTAGCGGCGTTGCGGGAGACAGGTTATCTCTTTTAGAGGCCAAGATGGATGATGGTTGCTTGGTTTATCATGTGGTTTCTAAAAGTGGTTCAAGAACTTCTTCAGAAGGAGACTTAGTAATGGAAAATAGGAATAATTATGAGCAGAGCAGAATTCCTCCAGGATTTAGAGGTTATGAGTCTGGAGTTAATTTACTGAAGAATGCAGGAAAACTATCGCCCGAGGATTATAGGGCTGCTTTAGAAAAACATCAGTTATTGATGAAGAGGCGCGGATAAAATGGCATTAGCGAAATGTGTTTTTTGCGGAATAGAGCAGGAAGATTTCAAAGGCACTTATTTTATCAGGAATGACGGCCTTGTTCACTATTATTGCTCAAGCAAGTGCTATAAAAACCATTTAGGATTAAGAAGAGACAAGAAAAGAGTGAGATGGACAGAGGCGCATATGGCTTTAAAATCTGCTGAAAAATCAGCTAGAGATAAGGAATAATTCTATGGGACTTCCTATTGGTGGCGGCTTTGACTTTTTTATTGCTGGAAGCTTCAGCCCAACGTACCAGATGCGCGTTGATGATTTGGATAAACGATGCAGAAAGGCTTTTGTTTCAATTACATATCCTGATAGGAGTGTCAGGCAGCATTCTGTAATTGCGGGAGATATTGCGTTGCATATATTTTATGAAAGCGAGGCTCCTTTGGATATTCAATTGCAGAGAATTAAGACTGGAGAGAGAGGAGACTTAATTGCTGATTTCAAATTTCATTGCAGAGGAGTTTATGAGTGGAGAAAAACAGAGCAGCCTGGACTTGAAGCGCGCTAAATTGTTTTTATCGTCGGTAAATGCCCATTTTAGCATATAAAGGTTTATAAAGCAAGTTTCCTTTTTTTGATGGTAAAATGTCAGATAAAAAGGATTATTCAGCAGAGAAAATCAAGGTTCTCGAGGGTTTAGAAGGAGTAAGGATGCGCCCTGCAATGTATCTGGGTAGCACAAGCAAAACAGGCCTGCATCATTTAGTTTACGAAGTTCTTGACAACTCTGTTGATGAAGCAATGGCAGGACATTGTGATACTATTGTTGTTGTTTTGAATAAGGACGGAAGTGTTACTGTTACTGATAATGGCAGGGGAATTCCTGTTGATATGCATCCTGTTTACAAAGTGCCTGCTTTAGAAGTTGTTATAACTAAGCTGCATGCTGGGGGAAAGTTTGACAAGCAAAGCTACAAAATTTCTGGAGGACTGCATGGCGTTGGCATTAGCGTTGTTGCTGCTTTGTCCAAGAACATGAAAGTGCGTGTCAAAAGAGATGGAAAAATTTACCAGCAAGAATACAAAATAGGGAAGCCCTCTTACGCTGTAAAAGTTGTCGGAGAAACAAAAGGGAAGGACGATACTGGCACTGAAGTTATCTTTATGCCGGACGACACCATATTTTCGGCAACCAAGTTTGATTTTTCTGTTTTGGAAACAAGATTTAGAGAAGTAGCATTTCTCAACAAGGGGCTTAAAATTGTTTTGGAAGAGGAAGAAGGAAAAAAAGAAGTCTTCCATTATGATGGTGGAATAATAGAGTTTGTAAAGTGGGTAAATGAGAACAAAGAGCCGATTCATGCTAAACCGATTTATTTCTCTAAGGAAGATTCAGGCGTGGTTGTTGAAAGTGCTGTCCAATATAACGCAGGATATCAGGAAAATGTTTTAAGTTTTGTAAATACTATTAATACAATTGAGGGAGGAACTCATGTTGTTGGATTTAAGACAGCTTTGACAAGAGCAATAAATGATTATGCCAATAAAAGCAAACTGCTTAAGGATGGAAATGTTACTGGAGACGATGTTCGCGAGGGGCTAACGGCTATTATTTCTATAAAAGTGCCAGAGCCGCAATTTGAGGGTCAGACAAAGACAAAGTTGGGAAATAGTGAAGTAAAAGGTATTGTTGATAGTGTTGCTATGGTTGCACTAACTCAATTCTTTGAAGAAAATCCTGCAGTAGCAAGAAGAGTTGTTGAAAAAGCCCTTGAAGCGCAAAAAGCAAGGAACGCCGCCAAGAAAGCCAAGGAGCTTGTTAGAAGAAAAAATGCTTTTTCTGTTGGGGGTCTTCCTGGAAAACTCGCTGATTGCTCTAGCAATAAGATGGAGGAATGCGAGATATTTATTGTGGAAGGCGATTCAGCCGCTGGTTGTTTTTCTGGGGACACTGAAGTAGCTTTAACTGATGGTAGAAATGTTTCCTTTAAGCAATTAGTTAGTGAAGCAACCCACGGAAAAAAACATTTTTGTTATACTATTAAAGAAAATGGAAGCATTGGCATAGAAGAGATAATTAGTCCAAGAGTTACAAAGAAAGATGCAGAAGTTATTAAAATTATTTTAGATAATGGAAAGGAAATTATTTGCACTCCAGACCATAAGTTTATGCTTCGGGATGGAAGCTATAGACAAGCTAAAGACCTAACTAATGATGATTCTTTAATGCCGCTCCATAAAAGAATTTCTAAGATTGGAGGAAGAATTACAATAGATGGTTATGAGATGGTTTGGGATCAAAAGAAGAACTGGATATTTACACATATGCTTGCTGATGAATATAATCTTCAAAATAGGGTATATCTAAAAGAACAAGGCGATACAAGGCACCATATTGACTTCAATAAAAGAAATAATAATCCTTCTAATATCATTAGGTTATCAAAAGAAGATCACCTTATATTTAACACACAGAATCTGTCTAAAACCTTGCATAGTCCAGAGATGAAGAAAAAAGCTGCCGAAGCTCATAAAACTACAGAGTATAGACAAAAAATGAGCAATTGGGCTAAAAGACCAGAAGTAAAGGCTCTTATGAGTGAAAACTCTAAAAAATTGTGGCAAGACAATGAATACAAGAGTTATATGGTTGAGAAGTTTCTTGAGTTCTATAATACTAACGAGGATTATAGAAATAAAAATAATGCTCTCTTAAATAAAAATCAGCAAGAGTATTGGGCAAATCCAGAACATAGAAAAAAAGCATCTGAAAAAGTTAACAAGTTTTTTGAAGAAAATCCAGACGCTAAACAATATCTTTCAGAATTGTCTAAAGAGCAGTGGAAAGATGATGCGCTAATAATCTGGAGAAGGCAGAAAACGAGGGAACAATGGACTCCAGAATTCAGAAATCAGAGAAAAGAGGCTTATAATAAGACATATTATACTGAAACAATAAAGTTTATGAAGAGGATTTTGGAGGAAGGAGGAGATGTCTCTAAGTTTGATGATTTGAGAGTTAAAAGCAAAAACAAGAACTTATTGCGCTCAGATACGTTCTGTTCAAGATTTTTTGATAATAATAAGGAAAGAATGCTTGAAGCTGTAAATAATTATAACCACAAAATAAAGAGCATCGAATTCTTAAATAATAAAATTGATGTTTACGATATTGAAGTCCCCGGAACGCATAATTTTGCTTTAGCCTCCGGCATTTTTGTGCATAATAGTAGCAAACAAGGCAGAAATAAAAACTTTCAGGCGATATTGCCTTTGAAAGGCAAAATACTGAATGTTGAGAAAGCTCCACCAATTAAAGTCTTGTCAAATGAAGAAATTGCCAATTTAATTACTGCAATTGGTACAGGTATCACGGACCAATTTGACCATGAGAGGTTAAGATACGGCAAGATAATTATTATGACCGATGCTGATGTCGACGGGGCGCACATTAGAACATTGTTGCTGACTTTTTTCTTTAGATTCATGAATAAATTAATTGAAAACGGAAATATCTACATTGCTGTTTCTCCTTTGTTTAGGGTTAGAAAGCGCGGCGACCATTATGTTTATTCTGATAAAGAACTTAAGTCTCTTGTCGCTAAATTGGGCGGAAATGTCGATGTGCAGAGGTTTAAGGGCCTTGGAGAAATGAATGCTGACCAATTGTGGGAAACAACAATGGATCCGAAAACTCGCTTGTTAAAAAAAGTCACAATTGATGATGCAGCCAAAGCAAATGATGTTTTCTCAAGATTAATGGGGGACTTGGTTGAGCCAAGAAAAAAGTTTATTGCAGAGAGAGCGGCGGAGGCGCAAATTGATATTTGAAGATGAAAAAGAAAATAATAATCGGAGTTATGGGTCCTGGTAAAGAAGCAACAAAAAAAGATATAGAGAATGCTTTGCAGCTTGGAGAGTTAATTGCTTCTCAAGGTTGGGTAACTTTGAGTGGAGGAATGAAAAGTGGAGTCATGGGAGCTGTAAATGAGGGGGCTAAGAAGAAAAATGGTTTAACTGTTGGTATTTTACCTAATGATATTGTAGAAGAACACTCAGAGCATCTTGATATACCAATTATAACTAATATGAAAGCTGGTAGGAATTATATTAATGCTCTGTCTTGTGATGTAATGGTTGCTTGTGGCATGGGTCCTGGAACTTCTTCAGAAGTATCTCATGCTATTCAAACGAATAAACCAATTATTTTATTAGGGGCAGATAATGAAACTAAAAAATTCTTTGGAAAGATAGGACAAAGATTAATTCATATTGCCAATAGCCCTAAAGAAGTTATTGAGATGGTAAATAAAATAATTAAAGGAGTTAAAAAATAAAAATGGAAGAAAATATTGATGTAATTGAGGTAAGCATGAGCGAGCAGGAAATTGACGATGTAATTGCAAGCTTGCGAAAACTTAAAATTGAAAAGGAAAGCGTGCAAGTTCCTATTGCTTCTGATGTTGACTTATTGGTCAATTATCATCAGGGCGATGCTGATGATGAAGAAGACTTTGAAGAAGACGATGATGGAGATGGCATAATATGATTTCAAATAAAAAATGCCCTAAATGCGGAAGCAGCGATGTTGTTATGATTTCAAAAGGCCCTGTTGGGGCTTGGAAGTGCCAAGGATGTGGTTTTGTTGGCAATATGATTGACAAGCCCATTGTTGGAAGAGAAATTAAAGAGGATTTGGACTTGTTTGGAGGCAAGAAGTAAGATGAGCTACCTAATAATTAAGACCACATTTGAAAATAAGAAGGATGCTGAATTAATTGCTAAGAAAATATTAGATAATAAATTAGCTGCATGCATACAATTATCTGAAATAGAGAGTTATTACAAATGGAATGGAAAGGCTCAGAATTCTAATGAATATAAAGTTGAAATTAAAACATTGTCTAAAAATTATAAGAAAATAGAAAATTTGATATCAAAAAATCACAAATATAAAATTCCTGAAATAATTTCTTATAAGATAAACAAAGGCAGTAAGAAATATTTTGACTGGATGAAAGGAGAAATTAACTAAAATGACTGAAAAAGAAGAAAATGGAAACGGCGATGCAGAGAAAAAGATAGATGACCAGATTGCTAAAGAGGAAAAAGAAAGAAGAAGCAAAGATTTAGTTGAGCCTGGTGTTCAAAATGCTGAAATTGTAGAGGAAATGGAGCAGGCTTTCATTGACTATGCTATGTCTGTTATTGTTGACAGGGCTTTGCCTGCTGTTGAAGATGGGCTTAAGCCAGTTCATCGAAGAATTTTATATGCCATGTATATGCTTGGACTCGAGCCAAATAAACCTACGAGAAAATCCGCAACTGTTGTAGGGGAAGTTTTAGGAAAATATCATCCTCATGGAGATATTGCTGTTTATGATGCTATGGTAAGAATGGCGCAGGACTTTTCATTGCGTTATCCTTTAGTTCATGGACAAGGCAATATGGGCAGTCTTGATGGGGACAGCCCTGCAGCTCAAAGGTATACGGAAGCAAAGCTTAGCAAGATCTCCGGCGAGTTACTGGCCGAAATAGAAAAAGAGACAGTGAACATGCGGCCCAATTTTGATAATTCTTTAAAAGAACCAGAAACTTTGCCAGCAAAACTTCCTAACTTGCTTTTGAATGGTGCAACAGGAATTGCCGTCGGTATGGCTACAAATATTCCTCCTCATAACTTGACTGAAGTATGCGATGCTGTCGTTGAATACATAAACAAGCCAGAAATTACTGTTGAGGAGCTTGGCGAGATTATCAAAGGTCCCGATTTTCCAACAGGAGGAATGATAACAGGGCCTGGAATTAAGGAGATGTATAAAACAGGGAAAGGAAAGATAATTATTAGGGCTAGAAGCGAGGTAGAGGAGGATAAGAAAGGGAAAAATTCTATTGTTATTACTGAAATTCCATATATGGTTAACAAAGCTGATCTTGTAAAGGACATTGCCCGTCTTGCAACAGAGAAGAAACTTCCTGATATTTCCGACTTGAGAGACGAGAGCGCAAAAGGAAATGTTAGAATAGTTATTGAACTAAAGAAAGGAGTTGACCCGAAGTTTACTTTGAATAAATTGTATAAGATGACAAATATTCAGACAAGCTTTGACGCTAACTTGCTTGCTCTTGTGGGAAATAAGCCCAGAGTTCTTAATTTGAGAGATATTATTTTGGAGTATGTCAAGTACCGCCAGTTGGTTGTCAGAAGAAGAAGTGATTTTGATTTGCGCAAAGCGCAGGAAAGGCTTGAAATTGTCCTTGGACTGCTAATAGCTTTGAAGGAAATTGATGCTGTTGTTAGTTTTATCAAAAAGTCTGTCAACGCAACAGAAGCTCATGCAGGATTGATGAAGAAGTTTGACTTGAGTGACAGGCAAGCCAAGGCTGTTTTAGAGATTAGATTGCAGCAGTTAACTCATTTGGAAGCAGACAAGTTAAAAGACGAAGAGAAAAAACTTAAAGAAACTATTGCAGAGCTTAAGAGAATTTTAGGTGATGAAAAAGAAATACTAAAAATAATTAAGAAAGAAGTTAATGAGCTTAAAACCAAGTATGGCGATGATAGAAGGACAAGAATATTGCGGAGAGTTGAGGAAATCACTGAAAAAGACCTGACTGAAAAGAAAGATGTCGTTGTGATGATAACTAATTCTGGATATGTAAAGAGGGTTGATGTCAAAGTGTATAGAGAGCAAAGGCGCGGGGGGGCTGGAGTGCATGGCGCTGAATTGAAAGAGGAAGATTTTGTTACAAAGATGCTTACCTGCTCTACTCATGACTACTTGCTGTTCTTTACATCTCGCGGAAGAGTATATTGGCTTAAAGCAAACGACATACCTGCAGCAGAAAGGCAGGGAAAAGGGAAAGCAATTATCAACCTGCTTAATTTGAGGGATGAGAGCATTGCAAATGTTATGGCTGTAAAAGATTTTGAAAAAGATTATTTGATATTTGTTACTAGGAAAGGAGTTGTTAAGAAATTGCCTTTGAAAGATTTGGCAAAACCAAGAAGCGCAGGAGTTAGAGTAATTAATTTACCTGTAGATAATTCTGATTCGGTAATCAATGTTAGGGTTGTGACAGATAAGCAGGAAGTTTTGTTAATAACAAAGAAAGGATTTGCTGTTAGATTTACTTCTGATGAGGTTAGAAGTATGGGAAGGGCAAGCTATGGGGTTAGTGGAGCTGATTTACGGGACAATGATGAAGTTGTTTCTTTAGAAGTTTTGCCTCTTGACTTAAAAACAACAATCCTAACCGTAACGGATAAAGGATATGGAAAGAGAAGCGATTTGGAAGAGTACAGGAAAACATCTCGTGGAAGCAAAGGAGTAATTAACTTGAAGTTGAGCGATAAAACAGGAAATGTAATTAAGTCGTTGTCGGTTGATAATAAAGACTCTGTTATTTTGACGACGAAGAAAGGGATTGTTCTTCGCATTTCTATGAAAGATTTACATATTAGAGGAAGAGCAACTCAAGGAGTGCATGTTGTTAGGTTGAAAGAAGGGGATAGAGCCGCTGACATTGTTAAGGTTCCCAACGAAGAGGCTATTGTTGAGAAGGCTGTGGATTCTGGAAAAGAGGAATAAGTTATAAATAGAAGTTTAGGCTTGATTTATCATGAAATTAATTGTGCTGGGAGGGAATAGTTCTGGGAACAAGGAATGGGTTGAATCTGTGAAGGATAAATTGAGCGATTTATTTGATGAGGGAGCTGTTCATTATTATGAGCATTGGGCTTCTGGCAAAGACGCTGACTGGAATTTAGAGGCTGACAGGCTCGGCAAGAGCGCGCATGGAATAGACTGCGTTATATTCGCGAAGTCAGCAGGAATTGCAGTCTCTCTGATGGCAATTTATAACAAAAGAATTAATCCTAAAAAATGCATTTTTGTTGGTATGCCTCTGGACTCTGCAGAAAGGCAGGGCAAGAAATTAAGTGTATATTTTTCAAGCTACCGCATACCCACTTTATTCATACAGCAAACTGAAGATCCATATGCAAGATTTGACGAGGTAAGAAAATTCCTGGAGAAGAATAAATTAGCAAATTACCAATTAAAGGAAATCCATGGAAGCGGCCATGATTACTCTGATTTGGAAGAAATTAGAGGGCTTGTGAAAGAATTTTTATAGCCATTTAACTTGTTTTCAACACCCTATTGGATTTTTCCTTGAATAATAATATCATTTTATCACGAATATATTTATTAGCACCTTGTTTTTCTAAAATCCTCATGGATGAGAGAAAACAAGGAAAAATCAATGTGGAATTGAAGCAAAATCTCAAAGGTGTTTGGTATGCTTCTTCACTTAATATTAATGCAGATACTCTCGAAGAATTTGACAAGCTCTTGCTTGAGGCATCTAGGAAGTTAAAGGATCATATTGGGCAGTTAAATGCTGGGCAGATTAAGCAGGAGAGCAAGCAGCCAGAAACTATCATGGATTCAGACTCGCTGAAAATTTTTCATAACTTAAAAGAGTTAAGGCATGCGCTTGCAAGAAGAGAGGGCAATCCGCCTTATGCAATCTTCAACGATGCTATTTTGAGGAGATTAGCAAAAGAAAGGCCAAGGACAGACCAAGATGTTGAAAACGTTCTTGGAAAGAAAGTCTTTAACAAATACGGTGGACTTGTTATTGAAGTCCTGGATAGGCATAGGACGATTTTTTGAGGAATTGCTTTAAACCACCCGATTTATTTATGGCTGGATAATTAAGGTGTTGCTTAATACTGTTTGTCCATCGGTTTGAATGTTGCTGGGAGTAACAGCAACCTGCCATGTTTCGTTTATTTTTGTTTCTTTACTGGAAATATGAAGTGGATGTTTGCCCTGTAAGCCTGCAAGATAATTCTCATAAACTTGTTTCGCACTTAATGGGCGATTGTAAATTTTAACTTCATCAATTTTTCCGGAAAAGAAATAATCTGTTTCTTCTGTTCCGATGAAAGTGCTTACATCAGTTGTATGGATTTGACCTGAAGCGGGTACAACTGTATCGCTGATGCCATTAATGTAGATTTTTATTTCGCTTCTATTATAAGTTGTAACAATATGATACCAGTTATTTGGCACTAATTGTGTGGTTGAATAAAGGTCGATATCAGTTCCTCCTATATTAAAGAAAGACAGTATTTGGTTTCCTCCGGCAAAGTGGTCTGGTTCTGTTACTCTCAAAGCCCTTCTGAAATAACCATTACTTACTATATTTTGTATATCATCTGTGGAATTTGCTTCTCCGCTCCAGTTAATCCATGCTTCAATTGTAATGTCTTGAGTTATGTTCAAAGCTGTGTGTTCGGGAATTTCAATGAAATCATTTATCCCATCAAAGAAATATGCGCCGCCAACTTTTCCGTTGCTTGTCCAGAGAGAATTGTTTATTGTTCCGTTCAGGTTGTTTATAGAATAGTCCTTTGCATTTATTTGGCTTTGAGTATCAAAAGGCATGTTTAAAGCTGTGAATCCTTGGCTGTTAATTCTCCAGTCTGTTATTTCTGTTACTGTATTTTGCGGATTTATGATGTGCGCAGTAAGATTTTCATTTGTGGAATTTGTACCGAATGTTGAGTTTAGGATTACTTGCCCTATCATAGGAGCATTGCTTGGAGCAGCTTGAATTGTAAAATTAACCGGATTAAATATTGTTACTATATTTTGTAAATCTGGTGTGAGAGTAGCTGCTCCTGCATAAAGCTGTAATCCGGAAATTGGCGCATTTGGAATTGTCCATGTTACTGTTGCTTCTCCGTTATAATCAAGATTGCCCGTTGAATTAAATAAGCCTATTGCATTTGGATATAATAAAGATACTTCCATTGCAAGATCATAGTTAAGTGGGATTGTTTGTCCTGTCGGCAAAGGAATTCCGGGAGTTGTTCCGAATGAAAAAGCAAAAATGTAAGGAAAGCCAGAATAAGTAGGATCGGATATTGTGAAATTTATTGTTGCTGTGATGTTTGGCGAGCCTTCTAAAGTTAATGAATATGGAAATGTTATATTTCTAGGAGATAGTTCTGGTTCTTCTGGAGGAGTTATTCTTACGCCGTCGGCAAAATCTGATGAAAGGCGGAAATTATATACAATATTGTTCCAATCATTAAACCCATTTAAGACTTGTCCTGGGATCGGGATAGCGCAACTGGAGCCCGCTACGATAATATAATTTGGATCAGGATTTACTCCTCCGATTGTAGCTAGAGGGTCTATTGTTCCATTTCCATTCCAGTCAACTGATCCACTTGCAGAAGGTAAAGGTAAAAATAAATTGCCCGTTGTGTGGTTGCCAAAAATAACACGGCGATTTGAAGGCCCCTGGATGCCGAGATTTTCATTTAAAGATGATTCATTTAGTGTTGGAAGAGTTTGGTTTGAATAATCTAATGTTCTATTTGGGTCAAGATCACTAAGTTGTAAAGAATAGCTCATGATACTCAAATAATTTGGTTTGCAATTGATCTCGTCGCCGCCTCCATGTTGAAGATTTAATGTGTGTCCAAATTCATGCATTAATGTTCCTTCTTGTTCATCTTGATTTCCGATGTTTGCTGTAAAATTGCCGAGGCTGACCATAAAATCATTTCCGGGTAGTTCAGCAACTCCAGAACTGGTATCATTATCATATTCATGACTAAATAGATTATAGCGAGTTGACCAGCGCCTGGCTTCAAGAATGTTTTCGCAATTATTGGAATTTCTTTCTGCGGGAGTGCCAAAATACCCACCACAATTTTTAGTAAGGTTGCCAAGTTTTATATCATCAAAATGCGGACTTCCTAATTCTAAAAAGTTTATATTTGCGATTTCGGGGATATTTTCATCTACGAAGAGATGCAAGTTAATTCCTTTTGTGCCATTTGGATTTTGTACTGGAGAATTAGAAAATGCTTGTCTTACTCTGTTTAAACCATCTGGAATTGGCTTATGACTGTGGGCTGGTGATTTCATATAATCAATTTCTATAAACATGTCTTTGTAATTTTTGTTGAAGCCAAGAGAGGGTAATGCAAAATCTATACTTGTGTCATTGTTAGCATCAATACCTAAATCTTCCCAGTTATCGCAAAGCGCATCTCCGTCGTTATCTGGATTGTTATTATTGTCAGTGTCCCAACATTGGCACATAAATGTGCAAAGACTTAAGTTTAATACCATGGTTCTGTCTGTCCAATTAATTACAGTGGCGCATGTATTATCAATTCCATTTAATTGACTTTGTGAGAAAGTTTGATTAACAATATCAACTTTGTTAAGACAAATATAATTATTTTTTATTGTGGTGTTTAATATTTCATTAAGATTTATTCCATTTGTGTTGTTCAGAATAACGTTTTCTTTTATCGTGTTTTCAAACTGAATATTAATTGGGATAGTATTGGTTGTTATTATACCGCTTTTGCTATTTGAATAAATAAAATTATTTATTATTGTGCTGTTTGCGGTTGAATTTAATAATATTCCGTCTTGATTTGATGTTATATTGTTAGCCAAAATATTGTTATGTTTTGATAATGAAATTTTAATTCCATTTAACTTGTTTTCTTTTATAGTATTGTTTGCTATCGTGTTGTAATGTGAGTTTTCTAAAGAAATACCATTTATATTATTATTTATAATATTATTTTTTTCAATTAGCGTTGTATTTGATGAATTAATTATAATCCCATAGCTGTTTTTGGAGATGTTGTTTAGTATTATTTTATTATTTAGAGGGCTTTCAAGAGAACCAAACATCAGTTGTGGTGTTGATAATAAGCCGCCTAAAAAATTATTTTCAATTATATTCGATATGATATTGTTGTTATTGCCAAATTTAATTTCTATTCCATAATTAGTGTTGTTTAGGATTTTATTATTTAAAATAGTATTATTTTCCGAAGGGGTAATATAACCGCTGCTTATATTTCCTAAAACAAAACCTGAAATATTATTAAAACTTACAAAATTTTCTATAAATTTATCGTTAAATGAAGATAAGATTTCTACCCCATATCCTTTATTAAAAGAGATATTATTTTTTGTGAAATTGTTATCGGAGCCAGATATTATTATTCCGCTTTCATTATTTAGGGTTATATTATTGTTAAAAATTTTATTTAGTAATCCGTATATTAAAATTCCTGTTTGATTGTTTTCTCTTACTATATTATTAGAAATTGTATTGTTTTGACCAAATATAAATATTCCTATCTGATTATTATAGCCTATGTTGTTTTCTGTAATTAGACTGTTACCTGTTTGGATAAAAATTCCTGATGCATTGTTTGACCGTATCGTATTGTTGGAAATAGTGTTATTGTTTGCTACTCCTGATGACGAAATTCCGTTTGCACCGTTTAAGTCGATAATATTTTCACTAATCAAAGTATTTGCAATAGTTTGTATTCCTGGGCCCATATTATATTTTATGGTATTTTTTCTTATGATATTTGAAGTAGTTAGATTATAATTTAAAATATATAGCCCTCCTTGAAAGCCATTAAAGTTTAAATTGTTATCTTCAATTGTATTATACTCGGAGTTTAGGCGCGTTCCTGCATATCCGTTGGAATTTATAATATTGTTTTTGATTAGAGAGTTTCTTGTAGCTATATAAAATGGTTGATCACTTTCAATTCCGTATCTTGCATTAGAACTAAGGTTATTGTTCATTATTGTAAGATAGTTTGTTGCATCTGAAAATCTTATTCCTGCACCAAAAACTTGGCCAGGAAGTGGGCCATAGCATGCGTCATTGTCACTAAAATCATTATTTATGAGGGTTATAAAATTAGAATTACCTATTTTTATCCCAGATCCATGAAGAGTTGATTTACAATTTTGAATTGTAACAGAATTAATTCCGTCTATGCGAAAACCTTCGTAATGAGAAACAACACAATTATTACCATCGCCGACTATGCTTGCGCCATTACAGTCAACTGTTATGCCATTTGAACAAACATCAATTCCTATTGGAAAGTTATGGCTGCCCGCAGGCATGTTAAAAGAGTTTCTTATATCACAACCTTGTATGAAGTTAACACCGCATTCAGGGTCTGTCCATGGTGAAGTGTGGAATAAAGGGAAACTATTTAAAAAACATCCTATATGTGCGCCGTTGTGAGCGCGAACAAGATTTATAGATATTAAAATAAAGAAAAATATAAACCCTAAAACAAAGATGTGTTTTTTCATGATTATTATTGCATATTACTTATTCTTTTATTTATTATTCTTGATTTTGCGATTGATATTTTCCTGCAGCTTTTAATATGGCTTCTACTGGATCCATTTCTTTGTATTTTTCAAATTTTTCTTTTTCTTCTGCTGGTAATTCATTTATTTTACTTTCAAGATAATCAAGAAACGCTTCCTGTGGAGAAACTTCTTCGCTTTTTTCTTTTACTAAATCTGTGTCTTCTTGTGCTGATATTTTGTTTGCGGTTAGAAATAAGAGGGCAATAGCGAATAGCAGAATAATTATTGAGATAAATATTAATTTGCTTTTTGATTGCATGTAATTTACTAGATATAGTTGTATATAAGGATTGTTGTATTTGGAAAGAATATTTATTAACATCAAATAACTAATACTTAAATGGCTTTGAGCGACTCAATTATAATTGTACTGCTGTTTATAGGGGCGTTAGTTGCAGGATATTTTATCGGGCATGTTATTGGTACTCGTAAAAGAGAGAGATTGTGGCAGGAGGCTTTGCCAGAGCATAGAGCCGATGCTATCGCCCGCT
>CAYJRP010000002.1:0-30775 GCA_964372675.1 Candidatus Woesearchaeota archaeon
GACTAGGATAAAAAGCAAACTAAAAACTCATGAGCTTATTTCCTGCTTCTCATTCTTTTTCTGGCTTTTTTAGAACTCATTTTGACTCCCTGTACTAATAAGGGGGCAGTTGTATATTAATCTTTGGGAAACTAAATCTTCGCTCGCCTCAGCAAATTAGCATTTGTAACAACAGTTATGCTTGAGAGGGCCATCGCCAATTCTGCAATTATTGGATGAAGTAGGCCTGCAATTGCAACTGGAATTGCTACAACGTTGTAAGCAAAAGCCCAGAACAAATTTTGCTTGATTTTTTTGAATGTTTTTTTGCTTAAATTGATTGCTTGGACAACTCCGATTAAAGAACTCTTGGTTAGAACCAAATCTCCTGACTCTATTGCAATGTCTGTGCCAGAGCCCATTGCAATCCCTACATTTGCCTGTTTTAGTGCAGGAGCGTCATTTATTCCGTCTCCTGCAAATGCGACGAACCCTTGGCTCTGAAGTTCTTCAATTTTCTTTACTTTATCTTCAGGAAGGACATTCGCTATTACTTCGCTGATTCCAACTTGCTTTGCAATTGCCTGCGCTGTTTTTTCATTGTCTCCTGTAATCATGATTGTTCTATAACCTTGTGAATTTAGCATTGTTATCGCACTGATTGAATCTTCTTTAATGGCATCTGCAACAGCTATTATACCTAGAACTTTTGAATTATCAGAAACAATCATTGTTGTTTTTCCTTGGCTTTCAAAATTCTTGATTTTATCTTCGAAGTCTTTTAAGTTAATTTTTCGCTCATTCATTAATGTCCTGTTTCCAATTACAATCTTATTTTTGCCTATTTTTCCTTCTACACCTCTTCCTCTGATTATTTTAAACTCGCTGACTTTCTTATATTTCTTTAATTGCGCTTTTTGGACAATTGCATGAGCGATTGGATGCTCGCTTAGCTTTTCAAGCGAGGCAGTTATTTCTAACAAGTAATTTTCCTTGACTTTTGCATAAATATCTGTAACTTCTGGCTTTCCTTTTGTGATTGTCCCTGTTTTGTCAAAGACGATTGTTTTCACTTGCTTCATTGTCTGAATTGCTTCTCCTTTTCTAATTAAGATGCCGTTCTTTGCGCCTATCCCCGAGCCAACCATTAAAGATATTGGAACTGCCAAGCCGAGAGAGCAAGGGCATGCTATGACTAAGACAGCTATCGCAACTCCAAGAGCCCTGCTTAACTCTCCTGTAAAGAACCACCAATTTGCGAATGTTAAGACAGCTACAACTAAAATTGCTGGGACAAAAATACTTGTTATTTTATCTGCTAATTTCTGTATCGGCACTTTTGTGCCTTGGGCTTCTTCAACTAATTTTATTATATGGGCTAAGAAGGTATCGCTTCCTACTTTTGATGCTTTTATATATAAAACTCCATCTTGGTTTATTGTCGCTCCGATTACATTGCTGCCTTTTTTCTTTTCTACTGGAAGGCTTTCTCCTGTGACCATCGATTCATCGACGGCGCTTTCTCCTTTGACAACAAATCCGTCAGTAGGAATTTTTTCTCCTGGCTTTATTAGAATAATGTCTCCAACTTGAACTTCAGAAATATCCATCTCAATTTCTTTATTATTTCTTATAATTGTGGCTTTTTTAGCGCCCAACTCAAGAAGCTTGTGTATTTCTTGAGAAGCTTTTCCTTTTGCTTTTGCTTCAATGAACTTTCCTGTGATAAATATTGCCATGATAGCTCCAGCAACTCCTGAATAATCGGCAACAAACCCAAGATAACTGAAAATCCCTGAGAGATATGCAATAACTGTGCCTAAGGCTATCAATGAGTCCATACTAAAGTAAAATGTGTAAAATCCTCGCATCCCACCGCGGATTGTGCTCCATCCGAAAATAAAAACAATTGGAAAACCCAAGACTAAAAATATCGCAACATCAATTCCATCAGAAAATAAAGTTATTCCAAATATTCTCGTAACAGCCATCATAATAAGAAGCGGAACTCCAAATATCCAGCACCAAATCATTTTGCGCTTCCACTCTTTCATCTCTTGTTCTTCTATGCTTTTTTCTTGGACTTGGGAGTGATGGGTATGCTCATCTTCTGTCATCTTCATGCCCGGGTGATTTTTGTGATTCATTTTAGGTTTTTTCCTCATTTACTTAACAAACCCCCCATGCACAAAACAGCGATATACAATATTTCCTTTAAACAAAATTTTCTCCTCTCCTAAGAATTTTCCTAAATCTCCCTTAACTAAAAACTGATATGTCCAATCTCCAAAAGAAAAATCTGAAGGTCCCCTGACAGGAATATCGCCTCTATAATCTTGCATAAGCGCTTGTCTTAAAAAATCATAAATCTTCTTTTTATCTAAATCTTCCTTCAAAAGAAACCCAAAATAATTAGCTCCCCAAACGGGAGCTTCTTTTTTGTAAATTACTTCCTCTCCAATAAAGTCTTTTGATCCAAAATAAGTATCATGATATATTAAATCTCCTTCCTCAAAATGATAATCCTCTGATTTAAAGCGGGAAGATTTTGCTTTTGGTGCATTTTTATTAGCATAAGTATTCTTATTAACTTTACTCAAAAAAGATTTAATTTCAGTTATGCTTACTACATTTGTCATTCTATTCCCTCTCCACACTAATTACTTTATATCCTGCCCTGCTGACTGCTTTTTTCAAATCTTCGTCAGAAACAGAATCTTCGCACTCTACTACTCCTTTATTTGTCATCATGCTTACACCGACCGTTTTTACTCCAGTTACTTTCTTTAGGCTTCTTTCTATGTTTCCCGCGCAGCTGCCGCAGTGCATTCCTGAAATTGATAATTTTAGTTTTTTCATTTTCTACCTCCTTGCATCTTGAAGTTTGGAATAAACATGGGAGTCTTAGCTATATAAATCCTGTATTCTAAGCCAAATTTCTCGATTAAAGACTTTTCTTCGAGCCTCATCCAAAATAATAAGACAAAAACAAGCCATAATAGACTTAAGAAAACTATAGAAGTTGGAAACAGCAGCAATATGCCAAATCCTAAAATAATGTCTGCAGAATAAATTGGATGACGAACTATTTTATAAGGGCCATTTTTTATTAATTTGCTTATCTTAAATGTGCTCAACGGGGCTTTTTTATGAAATCTTATGCTCCATGAAAAGAAAAAAATCCAATAGATAAAAAATATTAAAAATAGAATAAAGGTAAGGTAATTTCTCGAAAATAAATTATTTGACGGAAAAACATTAAATATTACAATAATTCCTACAATAACAATTAACCACATGAGAACAGGGCTTACAAATCTTATGTTTTTCATCTTTTCACCTTGATTGCATTCTTAATAATCTCCAAATTACAGCTTTTATGTTTTTTGCACCAGTCTTCACATTTTTTAGCCATCTTCTTATCCTTGTAAAAAGTAGCACACTGCTCGCACAGATGGATATTTTTGCCTTTTATTTTTGCTCCCCTAACCATCTTTTCCTCCTTTTATATAACTCCTTGAAAATTATTTAATTTAATCGCATACTTAGCAATCTCAAGGTTGCATGACTTGTGCTTCTGACACCATTGCTCGCATTTTTCTGCCAAAGATTTTTTCCTGTAAATCCATCCGCATTTCATGCATTTGTAGACTATTTCACCTTCTAAATTAGTTTCTTCTGCCATTTTTATCTCCCTTCATTCCTCTTAATATGTGAACGCAATATTTAGCCATATGTCTCTCAATAGTTTCCATAAGCGACTTGATATTATCTTCATTTAGTTTGTAATCTCTAAATTTGCCGTCTATCTCAGAATTAACAAATCCGCATTGTTTTAATCTTGCTAAGTCATGAGACACTGATGTCTGATCCATTCCTAGTCCTGACATGATTTGGCTTACGTTTTTACTACCTTTTCTTAGAAAGTTAATTATTTTTAACCTGCTTTCAGATACAAGCGTCCCGAAAAAGATTTTGTATGCCTCGTATAACTCTGATTCATTAAAACCTTCAGAATGGCAGGATTTTAGTATGCTCTTATTTATCATATGCTAATTAGATACATACATGGTATTTAAATCTTTTGGTTTAATCCGCTTTTTCGTAAAGATCTCAAAGAGATTAACAATAGTATTACAATAAAAATCTGTATTTCCAATCCTTGAAAAGGCAGGCTAGCAAAACTAAATGAAACTCCTAACAATCCTAAAATTAATGGAAAAATCCCTGTAATACACAATGGGCAAACACCAACAATTAAACCCCCCACGACCCCCGCGCCCGCAACTCCTGCCCCCCTACACTTTTTTCTTTCTTTGTAGCGCATAATAACCAATACTGCATTTACTGCTACAAGAAAGCCTATAGATAATGTTAAAATTAAAGATAATCCTAGCTTCAGCCAGCTGACTGTAGAAGCATACACAATAATCAGTGGAATTGTATCGTAAAAGCCACTTAAAATAATGTTTAAAACCAGGTATAAAGTAAAAATTCCTATAAATGGGTAAATATACGGCTTGTTAAATGCCTCTTTCATCGCTAGACAACATTGATAGTTCCATACCCCATGCCCATTGAACAAGTGAACTTGAAAGCTCCTTTTTGAGTTGGAGTAAATGTTATTTTTTCAGCAGGATTTTTGGAATAGCCAGATATCCCTAAGTCTCGTATAGCAAATGACCTCAAACAGCCCTTTACACTTGAGTCCATCGTTAATTCAACAGGCTTTCCCGCCTTTACTGTTATTTCGTTTGGCCAATAGTTATAATCCTTAGTGCCAAGAGTAACTTTTTGAACTTCTCCATCTAAAGTTGGTCCTGCAACGACATTTCCGGTCACTTGCGTTTTTCCATTGACAAAGACAAATCCTCCAACAAGTAGAATTATTGCTGCTATAGAAAATAAAATTGCTGTGTTTTTCATAATAATCTTCTGCATTATAGGCTTATATAGTTTTCTATCCGAAGATTCCGCTTCTTGGGCCGTAAGCTATGAGCCATGCGGTTAGGACGACTAAGATGAATGTGAATACAATTGTAAAGAAGTTGCTTGCTCTTTTTTCCTTTTCACTTTCGCGTTCTCTTGTTTCTCCATAAATCATATAATTCAATCCGAATAAAATTACAGCTGAAATTAAAAAGACTATAGTTGTTGCCGGCTTTAAGTTATCATTGAAAAGCATGAATGCTGTCATTGCTCCCATTAATCCGCCCATGAATCCCGCCATGACTCCTTCAAGGAAGCCCATGACTCCGCAGCATTTTCCTGTCCAAATTCCTAAAAATATTCCTACCGCCATACCGAAAACGCTTCCTACGAACATGCCGTTTGTTGCTGCGACATAAAACCCCGGCATAAAGCCTGCTATCATTCCTGTCGTCATTCCAATCATCATACCTGACATGCATGGAAATTCTTTGTACGCTTTAACATGGCTTATGATTCCTGCAAGCATAGCATAACTTAATGCCGCAAAAAATAGGAAAAATCCTTTGGTGCTTAGGAAGTTTTCAATGTCTCTAAATTTGAAGAAATATAATATAGCTAAAATTATAAATGATGTTATAAGAGAAATAAAAATGGTCTTGATTATCTCGCCTTCCGCGCCTTTGTCACTTTTAATTGCCTGCCAAAATTCTTTGAATGACATGATAATAAAAGAAGCGGGTTATATAAAAATTTATCTCTTTATAGATACTGTCAAGTATTCGTCATCTGGGTGAAAAGTAACCAACTGCAATATGCCTTGTTGATTTTTAAGATGCCCGGGTTGACAATTAAAATACTTAATGTAAATAATAATTAATAAACTGATTAGGTCATAGTTTTATCATGTCGAAGTGTTTGACTGAAACCATAGCCTTTAGGCTGTGGAACACTTCGAGCACAAGAAATTTGTGCAAGCCGACAAATTTCTGTGCAACAAATTCCTTATGATTGGAATTTGTTTGCATCCAAAAATTGAGCACCAATCAAACCACGCACTTAGAAAACTGATGTTTTCTAATCCATTCAACACTTCGTGTTGAAGTCTTTAGTGCATGGTGGTGCATCGATTTTTTGATTCTACCCAACTACCTAGAACAATAGAAATGACATTAACTTGTTAATATCTTCTTTATAATATGTTGCTACAATTCATTTTTTTCTATTAAAAAAGCGCCCAAAAATAAACAAAAATTAGCGGGCTAAATTAATCTGAAAAACTATCGAGGCCTTCGCAAAGGTCGTCGATATCTGCTGTGAAGTCTTCTTCTTCGGAAACTTCCACTGCGCCACCTTTTTTATTTTCTATCACCATCTTTTATATTCCTACTCTAAATTTGGGATATATAAACATTTTCTCTCGATTTTGGCGATGGAAAAGATATAAAAACTCCGGTTTGCTTGTTTTTTCTCTCCTTTTTTGAAAAATTAAGGCTACAAAAGATTTAAAAACTAGTATCTTTCTCGCCAATTATTCTCACCAATTATGGCGCTTAGAAAATATGCTTCTAATATCAAAAAGTTCTTGCGTGTACCTCGGCTTTTAAGCTGAGGTTTGTTCGGGACTTTTGGATGCAAGCAAATTGCTCTCGTTGGCAATTTGCTGCACAGAAATTTGTCATGGTAAACAAATTTCTTGTGCTCAACGTGCTCCACGACCTAAAGGTCGCGGTTTTAGCAAGCACGTTGACATAACAAATGCCCTAGGACATTTGGCGGCAGCTGTCCTTGGCTTAGATGCTGTCAAAAATTTATATCCTGGAATAAGCACAGGAAATGACGGCAATTACCAGATGGCGGCTCTCGAAGCTACACTTTGCGTGGCGGGTGAAGCGTTTTTCTATTTAGATAGAAAGAGCAGAAGACATATTGAAAGCATAAGAAATAATCTTGATAAATTAAGTGTGGCAGCTAGCCAAACCCGATCAAAATTTAACGCTGACTTGGATGAGCTAATAATTAGGGCTAAAAAATTATCCGATAGACCCACCGAGGCGAATAGCAAGCTTTAAATAGCCAAAAAGAGGTTAACTTATAATTAAGTGGAAAGATTATCACTATTACAATCACAATCATTTGGACGTTTTAGTCCGTCATTTCTTTCTTACTTAAATAAATAAACAAAATTTCATTAAAAATGGAAAAAAATATTGGAGGAAAATTAGAAAATGGCAAAGGTCAGTCCCGTATCTATAAAATACATGGTCTATGCGACTTTCGAGTCGGAAGGTCCTGTTGAAAAGCCCGATGTAATCGGAGCGATTTTCGGTCAGACTGAAGGACTTTTAGGTTCTGAATTAGAAATGCGCGAGCTTCAAAAAGAAGGCAAAATTGGACGCATTGAAGTTGAGCTGAATACTGTTGATGGAAGGACAATTGGAGAAATACAGCTTCCTTCAGCTTTGGATAAATCTGAGACTACTATAATTGCGGCAACTCTTGAGACTATTGATAAAATAGGACCTACTGAATCTAAAATAACTGTGAGCAAGATTGAGGATGTTCGAGGAAGCAAGAGAGATTATATTATTGAAAGAGCAAAGAAATTGCTTGAGGGTTTAGACAGCTCTGGAGATGTTGGCATGGCAAGGACTTTGAAGGAAGAAAGCAGAACATCCAGGATTCAAGAATATGGCGAGGAAAAGCTTCCTGCGGGGGACATTTCAGGAGAGGAAATAATTGTAGTTGAGGGCAGGGCAGATGTTGTTAATTTATTGCGGAACAGAGTGAATAATGTTATTGGAATGAACGGCGCTAAGCTCCCTAAGGAAATTGCAGAGCTTAGCAAGGAAAAGGAAATAACTCTTTTTGTTGATGGAGACAGGGGCGGAAAGTTAATTGCTAAGAATGTTTGCGAAAATGCGCGCATAACTTATATTGCTGTTGCTCCTGATGGAAAGGAAGTTGAAGAGCTAGCTGGAAAGGAAATTTTGCTTTGTTTAAGAAAAAGAGTTCCTGCCCGCGAGTTTCTTAGAAGGTCCGGGGGGGATTATAACGAAGAAAGTGGCATTTTCTCAGGCGATGTTAAAGAGGAAATTAAAAAAAAATATTCTGAAATAGAAGGAAAGAGAAAAGCACTATTGCTTGACTCAGGAATGAACATAGTCAGAGAGAGCCACGTTGTGGATTTAATAGGGAATGTTGGGAGATCAAGAAGCAAAGTTTTTGCTGTTATCATGGACGGCACAGCAACCAAAGGAGTTCTTGAAGTCTGCGGAGAGCGCGGAGTTAAGCACTTAGGAGCCAAGAACTTTGCTGCTGTTGCGACAAATGTCAATTTGATTAGCTTGTAGATGCTTTCAGCTAACCTCAATAACCGGGACTCGCATGTCGCTATAAATCATTTCTATTATTTTTGCTTCTAAATCTTGAGGATTTACCAGGTTTCTTTCCTTTGTCAGTCTTCTTACTTTTTTGATAAATGTATATCCATCTTGAGAATCATTGCAAAGGTGCGGTGGTTTTCCGCGAAAGGCAATTAAATAATATTTTTCCTCGCCGTTTGGCCTTTGCTCTTCCACTATTGAAATATTGAAAGTTTTTTTGGGAGGGGTGCCCGGGATTTTTCCCAACGCTATCCATCTGGCAGGCGTATGTTCTCCGGCTGGGCTTGTATATGCAGGATATGGGTCTCCATAGCTATAAAGACAAGAGGAAGTGTCTAGACTTATTAAAGCGGCTGTCTCTTTTGAAAGATATTGCGCGAGTGGCATGCTTTTATTGATTTTAAGAGATTAATAAATGTTATTGTGATAATTGCATTACGCTAAAGAGAAATTTATATAGCGGAGTTTCCTTTATTTGCTATGGTCTTTTTTGACAGGGCATATTCTCATCTAAGGGAAGAATGGAGCACCTATGCTGTTGGAGCTATATGCGCAGGGGTTATTTATTTCTGCGGATATATGGCTTCCAGAGGAAATGAAAAACCAAGGCGCGATAGCATTGTTATAGGAGATAGCAGGACTAACCTTGAAAAGAAGGTGCAAAAGAAGGGAGAAATTGGGGAAATAGGAGAGGTATTAAATTTGTGGAATTTGGGGATGTCCAAGTACCGCCTTACTCGGTTCCAGTAAGAATAACTCAATCAAAATAAAAAATAGCTTTAAATAGCAAAAGACTTTTATTATTATATGAAAGGGTTGAAACTTGATTCTCGGTATAGGAACTTGATAATTGCAATTTTGGCGATTATTGTTGGTGTGATCGCTTTGTTCCAGACTTTTGCGCCGTTGAAATGCACTAATTTTGGATGTTTTCAAATAAAAATGCAAGAATGCAGGCCAGCCACTTTCATTAATGAAGAGAGCGAGGCTTCTTGGGGCTACAGAATTAAAGGCGTTTATGGAGATGAGTGCAGAGTGGATGTCATTTTGTTAAATGCGAAAGAAGGAGAGCTTGGCCTTAGAGATTACGAAGGGAATGCTATGGCATGCTATTATGACTTGGGTGTAATAGCTTATCCTGAAAAGAACTTGGATGCATGCCATGGAGAACTTAAGGAAGATTTGCAGAGCGTTTTGATTGAAAGACTTTACAAATATATTGTGTCTAATCTTGGAAAGATTAGGGAAGAAGTTTTGTTTAATTAGTTTGGCTGACTTTTAAGATCTGCTTGGAGCGGTTTCTGATTTTAGAGTAAATTTTCTTAAACGATTTAGAAGTTTTCGCTGGGTACCTAGCTTATAGTCATTATACTGAAAAACTTGAAGACTTAACGCTCCAGAGTTTTCTGCATCTGGAATTATCTTGCCAATTAATCCATAAACCTGGGTTCCCCCTTCTGTTGTCCCAATGTTGCCATAAATGAGAATTCCGTGCTTTGTGATGCGAACGCCCTCAAAACGATTTCTTGGAATTCCGTCATACTCCGGGGGTTCTGGAGGAGCTAAATAGCTGCACAATATTTCATTAAGCCTGGACTTATCCAGCGACACCTTGCGCATGACTCTTGCTGCTTCAACCATCTTTTTTTAAGAAGATTTTGTTTTATATAATTAATTGCACTGAAACGCATGGTTAATTAGAACTTCGTCTGGGCTTCATTTGCTGCAAGATTCTGGCTCTGTCTAGGCCAATCAACTTGGATCTTGCTGCCATGGGATTGGCCTTGCACAAGTTAAGAATGTAAAGAACCATTTGAATAACTTCGTCATAGCTTTCTTTCTTATGAACTTTGAGCTTGTCTAACCTGAACTTGGTTGTTTTGTCAAGTTTTATAGTCGTTATTTTTGATATATCTACCATTCTATATGGCTTGGTATACCTCTTTATACCTTATAAAGTTTATTGTTACTATCCTCTACAAACAAAATGTTGTCACCATAAAGTTTATATAAGTCCTTTTGATTGAACTTTTAACTAAATTTAAAATGAAGAGCTTAAACACAATGAAAACAGGATTAATTCTTGGTTTTTTTGTAGCAATAATGGCAGCTGTTTTGCTTTTGCCTAGCGCAAGTGCATTTGCATCTATCGACTATGTTGAAGTAAACAGTTTCATTATAAGCCAACCTGGTACTCTTTATAGCGCAGCAAATGCTGGAGAAACACTAGATATGCGTGTAGTATTGCATACTCTTGTAAACCCTGCAAACACTAACCAATTCCCTGACGGTTCAACTGTAAAGGAAGACGTTACTGTAATGGCTAGAGTTCTTGGCGAGTCTATTTCTGATACATCAGAAGAAAGAGACTTCTTGCCTGGAAGAACATATAGCGTGCCTTTGAGTGTTACATTGCCTGATGACTTGGACCTTCTTGATGAAGTTCATGTTGTTCAGGTAACTGTAGAGACCCAGAGTGAAGGTACCGCGCCTCTTACATTCTCCATCGGAGTGCAGAGAAGCAATGACAAAATACAGATTTTGTCAGTGGAAAGCGACTCAACTGTGCAGGCTGGAGAAGCCTTGTCTCTTGAAGTTGTTGTAGAAAACATCGGAAGAGACCAGTCTGAAGACACTTTTGTTGAAGCGAAAATTCCAGAGCTTGGAATAAGCAGAAGAATCTTCTTGGAAGATTTGTCCTCAAGCGACACATCAAACAATGAAGATGAAGACGACTCTGCGTTTGGGATAGTTCGATTGAACATCCCATCAGATGCGCCTGCTGGCTTATACAATGTTGTCATAACAGCCTTCAACGATGAAACACAAACTTCTGTAACAAGAAGAATTGAAATCGTTGGCGGTGGAGCTGGAAACGTCTTTGCTTCTTCCGCAAGCAGAACGTTTGCTGTTGGAACAAGTGGCGAATACAGCTTGACTCTAGTGAACGCTGGCAACAGAATCATGGTTTACACCTTGGTTTCTGAAGCTGACGAAGCTCTAGATGTTGACCTGGACGAAACAGTTGTTGCGGTTCCTGCTGGATCAAGCAAGACAGTGCAGTTTACTGTCACGGCTGATAGAGAAGGCGACTACGACTTCAAAGTGAATGTCCATGGCGCTAACGGCGCAGTAATTGCAGAGCAAAGCTATACAGCAAATGTTGAAGGAAAAGCTAAAGCAGTCGGCGGAAACGCAGCTGTTGTCCTTACAATAGTGCTTGCTATAATCTTTGTCGTGCTATTGGTCGTGCTGATAGTATTGCTAACAAGAAAGCCTGAAAAAGCCGAAGAATTCGGCGAAAGCTACTACTAAAAACATTTTTTAATTTTATTTTTTTGTTTTTTAGTTTTTTTAGAAAAATGGGGTGATTTATTTGGAGATAAGAATGGAAAACAAGAAGAACTAGAAAAGAAACCAACTCCAAGCGAATATATCAAATATTGGGGGGCTAATAGGAAGTTATCTAACCGAGCGATTTCAGGAGTAATCCTGGGTGCAGGCATTTTTGTTGGCGGTTTAATTTACGGGGTTATCAAATCCGAATTGCCTGCTGAAGTGCGCATGCATAATCGGACAAAAAGCAGTTTAGAATTACTTCAGAAAGAGAGAAATATTTCTATAGATAATTTACCTTACACTGAAAATAAGTCTATTGTTGAAATGTGGAATAATTATGTTGAATTAAAAAAACAAAATGCTGTCTCTTTGGATAGTATGGTTGTAGATACTCAGCAAGACATGGCAAATATTGAGAGTAGCGAACCTTACATTGCGTTTATGGATGCACAACGTAAAAGACATGGCGAAGGCGCAGCCATATCAATTGGAGGAGTAGCGTTAGGAGTATTATCTGCACTTTATGGTTTTATTGCTGGTGCAATGCTTAAAAGAGAATATTTTGGAAAGAATAAAACTTAAAAACTATTTTTGCTAAAGGATAATATGGCAAGAGATAAATACAAATCATCTTCGACGGGGTTGCCGTCAGAACGGCTTCTTAGAGAACAAAGTATGAGGGAAAGAACCCGCATGGACTATAATGCCTGCCATAAACGCAGAGCACGAGATAATTATGATTCTGACTCTACTCCTTTGGGCAACGGGGAAGTTGATGAATTTGTTAGTGGAAGAGTGGCTGATTCTGGACTTAACCCTGGCGATTTTAAGATAAATGCTTTTATGGTTAGACGGAAAACTTCTCCTTACGAGGGCTGATTTGCGCCTAAACTAACTTCTGATTGATCCTTAGTTATTGGCATTTTATCATCCAACTTCAGGCTAAAGACTTTTGACACTCCGTCATGCATGCTTACCCCATACAAGAAATCTGAATTTGTGATAATTGCATCATTATGCGTGACTATGATGTACTGGCCGGAAGTCATGAATTTGTTTAGCAAGCTGGCAAGCCTCTCTGAGTTTCTTTTGTCTAGAGCAGCGTCTATTTCATCGAAAATGTAAAAATGATATGGCTTGTGCTCTTGGATGGCAAATAATAAAGAAAGGGCTATTAATGTTTGCTCTCCGCCTGAAAGCGAGCTTACGTCAAAATATTTCCCTTTGCCCATTTTGATTGCGATGTTTATTCCACCGGCAAACAAATCTTCAGGATTTTCTATTTCCAAGTAAGCCTGGCCTTTTGTGTATAATTGAGAGAAGTTGCGGCTAAACAAATCATTAACGCTTTTGAATGTTTTTGTAAATGTTTTTTTCTTTTTGTTGTCTATCTCTTCTATAATTTTCATAATTTCCAGCTTTTCATTTTCTAATATTGTTACTTTTTCAGCAACTTTTTCGTATTCTTCTTTTACTCCTTCGTATACTTCCAGCGCGCGCATATTTATTGCTCCTATGCTGTGCAAGTCTGTTTTTGTTTTTTCCATCCTTTCTTCAAGAGCCTCGATGCTCCCAGGGATTGGTTCTGATTCTTTAACATCGCTCAGGTCCATCTGGACAGCCCGCTTTTCAGCATCTATTTTGGCAAAGCCAATTTTCAGATAGTTTATCTGCTCGTCAATCTGCGCTGACTCGGTGCTAATATTTGACAGATTGTAGCTTTCCTCCTGAATTTTTGCCTGCAGCCTTTCGCGGTCGTCAAACATTTTCTTGAACTTTTTGCTTAACTCCTGCTCTTCTTGTTCTTTTGATTCTAACAAGGCAGATTTTTCCCCTAACGAATCTGTTAAGTCCTGAATTGCTGCTGTAATCTCTCCTAAGTCTTCCTCATTTTGCGCTATGACTTGATTTATTCTTTCTAGCTCTCTTTCTTTTGACATGAGAGTTATATCCAGACTTTCTGCATTTCTTGATGATATTTCTTCTATTTCACGGAGCTTTGAGCTGTATTGCTCATTTATTAATGAAGCATCTATTGACCTATTTTCAAAATTATCTCTCCTTAGCTTAAGCTCGCTTAGCTCTTTTTCAATGAAATTGGTTTCTTCCACAAGCTTTTTCAAATATTCATGCTTTTCCTTGACTATTCGGTGATTTGAAAGCTCTCCTTGCAAATTATCTGATTTATCTGCGTTTTCTTTTAATTTCGCCTGAATTTTTTTTATTTTTTCCTTATTTGAGTTAAGAATTTTTTCTGCTTCTTTTATTAAAGCTTTTGCCTTTGATATTTTTTCGTTTGAATCTGACACAACGTGGGAAACATGCTCTTTTGTCATTTTATTTGTGCAGACCGGGCAAATATCAATTTGGGACACACGCTGTTTAAGCTCTTCTGCTGAAGATATTTGGCTTTCGCCAACAGACGCCTTTTTTAGGATCTCAAAGTCTAATCTCTTTATTCCTTCTAAATCAGACTCCATATGAGACCGGTCTTTATCCAATTTTGAGATAAGCCTGACGCATTCTGGCTCGTCTTTGCAGGTAAGGTGTGCTGACAACGCCTCTATTTGCTTTAACACAGCATCTGATTCATAATTTAGTTTAACATGCCTTGACTCCTTTTCCCTTATTCTTTCTCTTAGATTTGCAAGCTCTGATTTAATTGTGTGGACTTTGTTCCTTTCTTCATCCAACTTGGCAAGCTCTCCTTTCTTTCTTTTTATCTCATCCTGTTTTTTAGCCATTTTAGGAGATTCTTTCTGCAATTCTGATATTTCTCTTTTGTATTCAGGTATTGAAAGCTTCATCTGGGCGATTCTTTTTTCGATTTCCTCTTTCCTTCTCTCGCTGCTTTCTTTTCTTACTTTATGGCCTTCTAATCCTGCCCTCAAATCTGATATTTTCTCCTGGAGAGACTCGCGCTCAACTCCTGTAGAGCGCTTTATATAATTGTTAATTTTGTTTGTCTCTTCGCTTAATGAGTCTATTGCCTTCTGAATGCCCTCTGTTTTTGTTTTTGTTTTTTCCTTTAACTTCATCTTTTCTTCTATGGACTTTCTAATTGACTCAATTTCTTTTTCTTTTTCAGAAATTCTTTTTTTTAGTATTGAGAACTTACAGCGCTCAATTGCTTTTTCCAAATCCTTGTATTTTAGGGCTTGGGAGCGCTCTTTTTCCAAGTTTCTCAGGTATGCTGTTTTTTCTCTTAAAACAGAAGAAATTTCCTTCAGCCTTTCTTCTGTTTTTTCTAATTCATGCAGGGATTTTTGCTTTCTTGACTCATATATTGATATTCCTGATACTTCCTCAAGAATCTTTCTCCTATCCTCAGGATGCATTTTTACAACTGACTGAATTTGACCTTGCAATATAAGATTAAATCCATGAGGGTCTATGCCTGCTTGGGCGAGCATCTCTATAACCTCTCCGCGAGTTTTTGTTTCATTATTCACTTTGTAAATGCTTTGTCCGTTATGCTTTACTATCCTAGATAATGAAACTTCAGAAGTTGGAAGCGGAAATGTTTTGCTTTCATTGTCAAAAACGATTTCCACGTAAGCTTCTTTTGACGGCTTGATTAATTTTGTTCCCATGAAAAGCAGATTTGCCGCTTTTGCCGCCCTTATTGACTTTATTGACAATCTGCCTAGGGCGAAACAGAGAGCGTCGGAGACATTAGATTTTCCCGCGCCGTTCGGCCCGATGACACAATTAATTCCTTTGTCGAAAATTATTTCGGTGCGCTTTGCAAAAGACTTGAAACCCTGCATTACTATCTTTTTTATATAAGTCATTTCTAAAGTATCGCATATAGGATATTTAAAATTAATTAACGTGATAAATTATCTATAATAATGCAGATGGCGGTTTTAGTTCCCCATCATAAGACTTGTTTTGTGATTTTCCAATAACTTTTATCCTGCTGAATAAGCAGAAGTCCCTACAAATATCTGCGACTGCCAGCCATTGCCTTGATTTACGTTAGCCTCTATTGTGCAAGGCTGTTGCTGGAGGCATTGGCTTGGTGCTGGCTGCTCTATTGATTTTATTGCTATTTGGTTTTGCTGCGCTAGTTCGGCCATTAGCTTATGGATATAGACGCACCTGCAATTTTTTCCAGGAATTAATTCTGATATGAAAACGCTTTCCTCTGTCGGGCTTAGAGTTATTTTACTATTTGTGCCTGTGAAGACAGCCATTGTTATAACTATTAACAGGATGATTAGAAGCAAGAATTTCCTATTTCTGTGATAAATGTCCATGCTATTTACTGGAATTTTTATTATATAAAATTATGGAATGTTGGATATTGTATACTAAACGTCACTTTTATTATTTAGACAATTCAAGAGGCGAGGATGTTATAACAATAATTTTGCTTAATAAGAGTTATTTTACATTCGATATTTTAATTATTGACAAACAAAGGTTTCAAAGTCAATGAAATGGCATATTATCTTATTTTTCTTCCAGATGACGATAAGGTTACAGCACCGGAATGTTGTCATTTAAAGTAAAAATGCTTAAATAGGCTGTTGAAGACTTATGTCGGTGTTTCAAAAGAGGATTCAAAAATGCGCAACATTGCTTTAATTGGCTTACAAGTCGGAGATGAGGGAAAAGGAGTTAGGACTGGATACTTTATTAAAAAGGCAATCGATAATTCGTGGATTGATGAAATTAGCCATCCTGTTGTCTTAGTTGAGAGATTTCAGGGAGGAGCAAATGCAGGCCACATAGTTGTAATTGGTGGTGAGAGATATGCCCATCATCAAGTTCCTTCAGGCATTACCTTTTCAGGAACCTACAATTTAATTGGTGAAGGAACTCTCTTTAACCCGCGACTTGGAATGGCAGAGATTAAAGAATTGCAAAAAAGAGGATTCAAAATAACTCCTGAAAACTTAGGCATAGCTTCGAATGCCCACGTCACTTTGGATTATCATACTGAAGAGAGCATCGTAGAATTTAATGAAGAGAAACGTGCCTGCACTGGCAAAGGAATAAAGCAGACAGCCGTTGATAAATTTGGAAGAGTGGGGATACGTTTCCAAGAATTCCTTGACCGGAATTCTTTTATTGAGATATTAAAGGAAAACAGATTTAGTGATGGTCAAGTTCCTAATGGTTTTAAGACTCTTGAAGATTTTGTAGATTCATATGAAAAGGAAAGAGAGTTTTTGAATGGATTTTCTATTTTGCAAACAGATGCGACTAACAATAAAATATTTTCTTACAGAATTGGGGAGGGAGCACAGGGATATATCCTTGACGTAGATAAGGGATTGTATCCCGGAGTAACAAGCTCCAACTCTGCTGTTGTCCCATTCAAAACAGATGTTTTGCTTGGTGTTGTTAAAATGTACAAGAGCAGCACAGGAGCTAATAGGCCATTTGTTGGGCAGATGCCTGCAGGCCTTGAGAAATATTTAAGAGGTTTGTGGAATGAAAATGGAACTACTACGGGAAAGCCAAGGGATTTGGGGCCTATTGATATTGTTGAGCTTAAGCATGCTGTTAGAGACACTAATGTTGACTATTTAATTGGAACTCGCGGAGACAGCATGGAAGTTTTAGCTGCAATGGGGGAGAAAGTCAGATTAATTGTAGGCTATCAAATTGAAGGAAAAGTTTATACTGACTGGGACAAGTCTTTCCATAACCGCAAGACTTTGTACAAAGCAAAACCTGTTTTTGAGGAATTTGAGCCATGGGACACTTTTTTTGACCTTGATAAAAGAAAATTAACAGATAATGCTAGAAAATATATTGACAGAATCCAAGAGCTTACAGGAAAAGAATTTGTCCTGCATGGTTATGGGGCAGATGTTGATGATGTTTATGAAGTAAAGAATATTTTTGAATTGTCTGCTTTAAAAATTTAAAAATCCTTCAGAGTCTTTTGCTTCTTGTTCTTTGGAATTTTATCTTCGGGGAAGAGGTTTGTCCAGGTTGCCCATGTTTTTCTAAATATGCCTGCATTTTTCAATAATTTTCCGTTGTTTTTTAGGAACTGAATTGTAGCTGGGTCTGATGGATAGCCAGAGCCTATGTTACCATACTCACGAAATTCTTTTTTTAATTTTGAAACTTCTTCTTCTCTTGCTACTTTTGCAAGTATTGAAGCTGCTGAAACGCTTGGATGATTAAAGTCAGCCTTGTGCTCGCAATGCAACTGCAGATTTTCAGGATGGCTTATCATTGAAGTAAGCGTTTTAGCCCAAGCTCTTGTGTTTACTGAAGGGCAATCCACTATAACTTTTATTTTTCCTTTTCTATTGTTTAATTGATTTATTATTTCAGCTGTCTTTTTTGCTTCTAAAGTGTTTAGATTTGTGCCTGACAAGATTGACGAATCTATTTCTTCTGCCGAAGATTTGAGAATTGAATGGGCTAGGGAGTTTTTCTCTATTACTTTTGCAAGAGCAATTCTCTGCGGATGCGTGAGAAGCTTGGAGTCTTTTGCTCCTTGCTTTTTTAGGAACTTTTCCTGCTCATCGGTCATTAACACGCCTGCTAGAATCATTGGGCCTATTAGAGGCCCTCTTCCGGCATCGTCAATTCCTATAATGAATGGCATTTATACTGGAAATAAAATTAGTTTAAATGCTTTTGCTCTTTTCATTTTAAAAGGATATTTCGTCTACTTGGGGAAGGATGCTATCTTTTTCAAGGTCAATTAACATGTCTAACGCTTTAGTAATTTCTTTTTCTTTGTCTTGCGAGTTTTTGCTCGCATCACTAAAGACTCTGGCACCAAGCATTAAATCTCGCGTTTCCACATTAGCCCTCAAATTCTCTTTTAGCCCATTTAAGAAGCCAGCCATATTAACAGGTGTCTTTCTGCGGGCTAGTTTATTTAATAGAAGTACGTTTTCTTTAGATTGAATAAAATATCCGCTGTTGTGACCATTTTTTTCCGCATGGTTCATATAAGAATAAAAAGAGTCTGATAAGTAAGGACTTGCCATAACATAAGCTCTAAAGTCTGTAAGAAGCTCGAATGCTTTCCGATTAGCTTTGAATAATTCGTCAGATAGCCCATTCATAAAATCTCGTGCATGCACCAATTCATGAATTAATGTTGCTAGCTTTCTTTCTCTACAAGGAGTATGTTCGTTTATAGGAACGATACCTTTTTTGGAAGGATCAAATCTATATACTTCCTTGAATTCCTGAGGAGACATGCCTCTTGTGGCAAGAGCTCTTGTGAGCCTAATAGGAGAAAAATACGCCCCCCTACATGAATCGATGATGTTTACTTCCCCAACTACTTTCCTCGATTCTTCATCTTTGGGGCGATAAGCAAATAAACGCTCTGACATTTCTTTCCAATCTTTTGGTGCTTCAGGATTGCCATCAAGCATGGCATCTTCCACTACCTCTGTTGGAAGCGTCCCTGTTCTGGCATAATCCGCATAACCCTTTAGATGTCTGCCCACTTGAAAATCAGAGGAATCAGCTAACATTATTGCAAAAGGACTAGCATATTCTATTCTAATCACTTTTGTCTTAAAATTCTTGTCTGCGTGCTTCGCTAGCTTGGCTTCTATATTAAGTTGATTAACCATAAAAATAAACCCTAAAGTGACTTTATAAGTCTTTCTACTATTAACTACTATATAATAACATCATTAATCTTAATGTGGGCTATCTATTATTTATCAAAACTACACAGTTAACTTTATAATTCCTGCTCAAGTTATTTAAAAATGCTAATAGAAAAAGACTTTGCCAAGTTTTCTCCGAAAGATTACTTAAATGAATATTACTCCTCTATTGAAAGCGAAAACATCCATCTCTTAAAGTTCCTAAGTAAAACATATAAAAAAATGAGCCACCAGGACAGGTTAATAGAAATAGGGGGGGGTCCAACGATATATCAGTTAATAAGCGCCAGTTCTAAAGTAAACCAGATAGTCTTTTCTGATTTTAACAAAGATAATTTGATTGAAATAAAGAAATGGACACAAAACGACAGCGCATTCAATTGGGATAAGTATTTTGAGTTTGTTCTAAAAATAGAGGGCAAGAAGATTGCCCTGGATATTGTAAAACAAATGAAACATAATCTGAAAAGCAAGATAAAACAAATAATTCCATGTGATATTACTAAAGATAATCCTTTATCTCCTATGAAATATGATTGTTTTGATGTAGCCTCTGTGTTTTTCTGCCCAGAGTCTATTACTAACAATGAAAAGGATTATATTTCTTCTATAAAAAATGTAACCAACCTAATAAAAAAAGATGGGATAATGGTAATGGGCGTAATAAAAAATGCTAAGTACTATAAAGTGGGGAAGAGAAACTTTCCTGCATTACCTATAGATGAGGAGTATCTTGAGGATATGTTAGACAAGTTAAAATATGAGATAACAAACATGTCTTCCGTAGATGCAGGAGATGGCAAGGGTTATGATGGGCTAATTACTTTGACAGCTAGAAAATTATAGGAAGTCACTAAAATTCGCAGGTGACTCTATTGAGTCACTGAGATTTTCGGGTGGAAAAGGCGTTTTTCGGCATTTTGTCGCCGATTAAAGTTTAAATGTCTATCAAAGAGTCACTAAATGAAATCTCTCTCTTTCTCTCTCACTCTCTCTTCTCTCCCTCTCTTTCTCTGGCTCCCAGCCTTTCGCCCTTTGTAAACCAAAGATATTAATTGAATGCAACCTGAGTTTTTAATAAATAAAGTTTCAGATTTCTTTCTTGCTCATACCTTACTGCATCTTGTTTGAAAACAGGAATGATCCGCCTCATCTCTTCATAATATTTTCTAAGTGTGGGAGCAAGTTTATCTCCTGCTTTAAGATAATCTACTGCTTGTAAGATGGCCATAAATTGAATAGCAATGACCTCAAACGAGTTCTCTATTACTCTTTGAGCCATTTCTGCTGAGTTAGTTCCCATACTAACAATATCTTGATTGTCTTTGTTAGTTGGTATGCTATGCACATACATAGGAAAAGAAAGGGTCTGGTTTTCTGCAACAGTAGAAGTGGCTGTGAATTGAACTCCCTGCATACCTAAGTTCAAACCAAGCGTACCAAGGTTAACAAATGGAGGTAGAATCTTGGTTAGATTATCATTCATCATAAATGCCAATTGCCGCTCACATAACATAGATAATTTAGTAATCGCAATTTTAAGTTTGTCCATTTCAAAAGAGACGTAGTCACCATGAAAGTTTCCACCATGAAAAACATTTTTATTCTTTCTGTCAACTACCGGATTGTCGCTAGAGGAGTTCACCTCTTCTAAAACCACCTGCTTGCATTGCTTTAAAGTATCATAAATTGGACCAATTACTTGCGGGACACAACGAATAGAATAATACTCTTGAACTTTATCATCTAAAACTTTCTCATGTAATTTCTTGTTATAAAGATATTCGTGTCTCTTTCTTATTCTATTGCTCTTAGAAAGAACTTTTCTCATATCTTCTGCTACTGCTCGCTGTCCGTGATGTAACTTGACATTGTTTAGCTCTTTAGAAAAAGAATCGTCATAAACCTGAAAAATCTCCTGCAAGAATGAAGAAGATAAAATTGCCCAATTCATTAAATTATAAGCGAGAAGAAGATTAATAGCTGCGATTCCACTCATAGCTGCAGTTCCGTTAATAATGGCTAGACCTTCTCTTTTTTCAACTCTTATTGGTTTTAATCCCTCAAGTTCAAAGACTTTTTTTGTAGAGATAGTTTTACCTTTATAGGAAACCTCTCCCTCTCCAATCAAAACCAAAGCTAAATGCGCTAATTGAACTAAATCTCCGCTTGCTCCTACGCTTCCATGGACAGGGATTAAAGGAGCAATATTTCTGTTAATAAGTTCTTTTAGTAGTATCGGCACGCTTTCATTAACTCCAGAATAGCCAGTTAACATTGACTTTAATCTAACTAACATTATTGCTTTTACAGCATCATGATGCAGCCATCCGCCACTACCAGAGGCGTGGCTTCTAATCAAATTATATTGTAACTGGACTTGTTCTTTTTCTTCTATCATATATGGGGCCATTGGGCCAAAACCAGTATTTACTCCATATAATATTTTATCTTTAGAGAATTCTTTTAAAAAATTAAAGCTTTTTTTAACTTCGTCTAAGGCACTAGCCTCAAGAGAGATAGACTCACCTTCATAGATTATTGAATAAAAATCATCTAGAGTTAACTCTTTGGAACCTACCTTCACCGTCATTTTCTCAAAAGAATGGGCAAGACTAAATAAACCTTTCCGGAAGGAATACGCGAACTATTAACAGCACTTAGGAAGGTTTATTAAGCCATAATTTGTGGGATTTTCATGAAAGCAAGAAATATTATAGCTGGTTTAGGGTTATTGGTAGCTACCACTTTGGCTGGCTGCGTAGAAGCCAGAAGCTGGCAAGGCACTTTAAAATCACTTCCTTCAGGGTATCAGGTCTTCATAAGTCAACGCAAAAATGATGGTCGCATTCTTGAAAGCGAGCTTCGCATCAGTAAAATAGGGGCTCAAACAGGTTTGGTTTACGCAGTAGACGGAAACGGAGACGGTAAATTTGACTCCCAGTATGATATGATTCGTTTTATTGGAATGGATAATGCTGACGCAGGCGCTTTAGCTCCATATGCACATGCTGGTAAAATGACTGAGCTTTTAGCAGAGGCTTTGCCTAATGCAGTTAACAATCCTGCTTACCAAGGAAAATAATTTTTGGTAATTAGTCTACTGGCGGACTAAACTCCCCTCCTTACACATATATCAAACAACAGATTAAAAATACTTTCGTTTCGATAATTGAAACGAAATTCCATTTCTTTCAAATAAAACGGATAATTATTTTTGCTAATTCCGTGTGATATTACTAAAGATAATCCTTTATCTCCTATGAAATATGATTGTTTTGATGTAGCCTCTGTGTTTTTCTGCCCAGAGTCTATTACTAACAATGAAAAGGATTATATTTCTTCTATAAAAAATGTAACCAACCTAATAAAAAAAGATGGGATAATGGTAATGGGCGTAATAAAAAATGCTAAGTACTATAAAGTGGGGAAGAGAAACTTTCCTGCATTACCTATAGATGAGGAATATCTTGAGAACACTCTAAACAAACTAAAATGCGAGATAACAAACATGTCTTCCGTAGACTCAGAAGACGGAAAGGGTTATGATGGGCTAATTACTTTGACGGCTAGAAAATTATAGGTCTGCTATACTGTTATTGCTGCCAGTGCAATCGCGGAGATAATTGCTAAACCTAATCCAATTTTTTGATGTGTTTTTAAGAATTCTTTGTTAACGTACATCCCGAGGAGAACTGCAATGATAATGTAACTCTCTGAAAGAGCAACAGCGATTGCAATAGGAGATAAAGTCATTGCAAATGCAAAAGCCACCCATGCTGCATTATCAAGCAAGCACATGTTGAAAAGTAATTTTTTATTTTGTTTAATGTCTTTTATGAAGGAAATGTTTTTATTTTTAATCATAATTCCTAAAGCGACTATTGTTAGAAACAAAGACATGAACCAATTAATCATTAGAGGGTCTGTTGCTCGGGAGCCTATGCCTACTAGGAAATTTGCTCCACCCATGAATATTGTTCCCAGGAAAACAAGAACGACGCCTTTTTCCAACCAGACTTTTCTAGAGAAATGATGACTTTGGGTGGCAACTAAAATTAATCCTATTACAAGCAAAGAAATTAATGCTATTTGGTGGAACAGAAGTCTTTCCTGAATTATAAAAAAAGACAGCAAAATGGCAACAGGAATTTCGAGCGCATAAATTGGCTCGACTACTGCAATTTTCCCTCTTTTTAATGCTTCGAAGTCTAATAGGGCTGCAACAAGCAGAACTATTGAAGCTCCTGTTAGAAGAAGCAATTGAGGAAGGGTTGAGAATATGGCTGAAATATCTTTGTAAATAAACGGAAGAAGAACAATCGCTCCAAATAAAGAGATAAGAAATAAAGTCTCTACATTGCCAAACTTTCTTGTTGACTTTTGAATCAAAAAGTCTCCGAAGCCCCAGCATAACATTGCCACAAAGGCAAAAATAATTCCTATTTCAACACTCATTTTATTTAACCATTTTAATCAATTCTCTGACTACTGCGGGCATTTCAGTGACTCCGTCATATTCTGTGAAATGGCCTTTGTTTTTCTCAATTATTATATTTGCACCAAGTTTTTCCTTGAAGATTTCTGCATTTTCTTCTACAAAGCCATACGGCTCATTGCTAGACAAAATTACTGTGGTCTTATTGATATGCTCTTTGACTTTTTGCAGATTTATTTTATTTTTTATCCATGGTTGTATTATTTTTTCGACATCTTCATTTTCTAAATTTGTAAGATTAAACCATCCTGCAACAAATACGCACCCTCCTATCCTTGCTTCTTGGGGGGCTTTTTCTAAATATCTCATAATCGTCTGGCAGCCGACGCTATGCCCTATAAAATAAGTATTTTTATCCAGTTTTTCTACTGCTTTGGATAGATGCGAAACCCAAGCATCAATTTCTGGTTTAGAAGTATTTGGCATTTCTGGGATAAGCACCTGAAAGCCTTTTTGCCTTAACTCACCTGCAACTGGCTTATACCAATCGCTTTGGGGAATGCCATCCCATCGATGTACAATGAAAACTCTTTTCATATTTCTTAAAGAAAAATGAGATTTATATTACTTTCTTAAAATTAAAACCGGAAAATTAAGCTGCTTCGCGGTAAGGAACTTGTCCTGATTCTTGAGAAGTCTGAAATGCTCTTGGAGCGTATCTGTCAGCGACTACTCCAAGTAAGTCCATCGCATGCCCTGATGTTCCGTACATATGCTCTTTATCGTAACAGTCTCCACACATGCTTTTTATAGTGCTTTGGGATATTTAAATCTTTCTATTGTGTTGTTTATTCAGTAGTGACAAAATCCTAGACATTAGCCATATTTAAAACTGCTTCCTACATGAATTGCTTCGTGGGCTATTTCTGCGGGGCCAACATGGGTCAAATCCCTGCCATTTATGTCTGACAACGTCTCTCTCCTGTCTAATAAGAACCAGAAAACTTTTTGACTATTTTCATCTTCCTGTATGCTTTTAGCTTGAAGAAATACAGGCGCTTCGCTCATAGCCTCTTGGGAAGGTCTATGGTGTTTGTATTGAATCATAACATTTACATAACTTTGCAGTGAAAGTACTCCGCCTTGCAAACGATACTCTTCCCATTGCTCACGTTGTGATAAGCTTATCATTGGTAATCTCCGAAATATAGCGCTGATTGGATTTGAACCAATGATCTCGAGGTTATGGGCCTCGCGAGGACTCCAGACTCCTCTACAGCGCTATAGGGCTACTCACGAAAAAGAGCTTTTAAAGCTTATGTTTGCTCCCGGCTTTCGAGGGATAATAATTTAAACATCTTAATCCAATAATTTGCATGAAAAAGTTCGAAAAAGCAAAGGATGAAATAATAAAAGATGTTGATGACTCTAAGGACATGCTTAATGTTCCTACATTTTTGAACGTGGCCCGCATCGTGCTTACTTTTGTTATTGGATATATGATCATTGTTGACAGCCATATTATTTTGATAGTTTTTGTTTTTGCTATCGCCGCATTAACTGACTGGTTCGATGGATATATTGCGAGAAAGTATAACATGGCAAATGGCTTCGGGGCAAAAGCTGATATGTTTGCGGACAGATTTTTGTGGATTGGAACTGCTTTGACATTTATTCTTGTATTTGGTCTTCGGGGAAGATTGGATCCGCATCATGGTTTGCAGATTCTGCTTATCATGACTAGGGAGATTATCTCTGCGCCTTTCGCTATTGCCGGAGCTTTCAGCGGCTCTATATTTCCCAAGGCAAGATATATTGCTAAGGTGACTACATTCCTGCAGGGATTTGCGCTTCCCGCTGTTTTGCTTAGCGTTTACTATCCTGCATGGACTTACTTTTCACTGCCTCTTTCCATTATCATAGGGTTTGCCGGGGCAATTTCAGGACTCCATTATATTCATGATATTGAAGTGCTCCGAGAAGAAAGAAGGGGGCGCTCGAAAAAGAGAAAGAGATAAAATGGAATTTCCCGAACAGTATATAAAAAGAGGAAATTTTATATTGCATAGCGGGAATAGGAGCGATATATTATATGATGTCAAAGTGTTTGACAAACCGCACCCTTTAGGGTGCGGAACACTTTGAGCACAAGAAATTTGTTTACTATGGCAAATTTCTGTGCAGCAAATTGCCAACTAGAGCAATTTGCTTGCATCCAAAAATTTAAAACAAACTCAAAAAATTTTTTGATGTTAATGACCTTCTTACTAACCCTAAATATCTTGACTTGATAATTTCCAATTTGCCAAAATCCGGGCATTATGTTGGCATAGCCACTGGAGGCGCGGTTATTGCTGGAATTGCCGCCAGGACTTATGCTGCTAAGTGGTCCATAGTTAAGGATGGGAAATTAAATTCACATACGCCGTTAGGGGACTGGGTTTTAATTGATGATGTTGTTACAACTGGAAATTCCCTCTTGGAAGCAATGTGTTTAATTGAGACGCCTCCAAGAGAAATATTTGTTGTAGTGGACAGAAGAAAGGACAAGAGCAAACTTAATATATCCTCTTTGTTTTCTGTTTAGCATGTCAGGGCCAGGGGAAGGAAAAATAAAGATAGGCAAGGCTGATGTTTACATACACTTGAAAGGCAAATCAAGAGCGACTGTTACTCATGTTGATATTGAACTTGATGAGTTGAACGAGATTATTAAACCTGGAGAGAATACTTACGTTGGCTCAAAGGAAGGCGGGATTTTTCTAGGCTTGAAGAAAGAGATGATTAAGAGGGCTGAAGACTTGGCTAAGAAAAAAGAGAAATGAAACGAGAAAGAGAATTACATCTTGGGGTCTTTCTTTAAATAATCTATGATTCCTTTAGGAATGTTTGGCTTGCCTTTAACAATAGGATAGCGAAATGGAAGGATTGCTGATTCTATTTCATTTATTATTATCTCTGGGCTGTCAATGAATTTGATCTGGCTCAATTCTTTTCCTTGGATAATTTGATTAACAACAAAAACGGCGTTGTCTGTACTTAACTGCTCTTTTCCTATGTTTCTTACTTGTGCATTTTTGATAAATTGTGTAAGCTCGGGGGTTGTTCTCTTTTTAGGGGGGTTGTCTCCAAGAATGCCTCCAAAAATGAAATATCTAAATTGTTTTGAGCCTTTAGGTTTTAATGTCTCTTTAGCTTCTGGGTCAAGGACACATACTTTATCAAGATGTATTGACTTTACCGATTTAGACAAGACTTTTCCATATTTCTTCAGCTTTTTTACATCGCTCTCTTTTATATTTGTAAACCAAATATTATTCTTTCCAACAATATTGGAGGCGTGCTTGTATTCTATGAGGCACCAGGGCCAGAGCTTAGGTTCGAGATGCTCTATAATAAAAACGGGCTTCATGAAAAATAAAAGAAGGGAATGTTTTTAAAAGCTCTTTGACTTGATTTTTTAAGCCCGGATGGCACAACGGTACTGCGCGAGATTGCTAGGTAATTCACGTAAACATCTCGTTTCCGCAAGGATTCCCAGGTTCAACTCCTGGTCCGGGCGTTCAGTAGTTTGTGAGACGCCTAGACTTCACCAAATAGGATCGTCATTTAAGAGCGGTCGACGCGTGTAAATACTATGGTGGATATACACGGATATCACAAACGATTGGAAAGGTCAGTAATAAGACTCGAAGCATCTACTTTAAGCAAAACTAATAAGAAATACCTATTTGAGTTTTATCAGCGCTGTCTTGCTGAGGGAATTAGTGCTGGCAAAATCCATCGCTACTTAGATGACTTAGTAAGAATTGGCCTTTCAAATACAAAGCTGTTTTCTAATACTGTTACTATGTGGCAGTTTTAAAAACAAGTTAGAAAACTTTAAATAACTCTTAATGCTTGATATTTCATGGGAAAGCTAAAGACTATTTACATCGCAATATTGACAAGAACCGAGAAGATCTCCCATAAATCAGATATACTTAAAGTTATCAAGGAATACAATGAATCAATAAAGAAAGTGGACATTGAAAATGCCTTCTGGTACCTATCTAGGCACGGTTACATAACAAGGATATTTTTGGATTATTATTATATAAACTCTATAGAAGAGCGAGAATTAGGATACAAAAAAGGGTATGGAGATAAAGAGCTCATTTATTTGGTACTTAATAAGGTTAAATGGAAGTGGTATCTCGGTCTTACTTCTGCTTTATACGAATCTGGAGAGATATTACAAGTGCCAAATAAGGTTACTATAATTAATGATCGGATTAGCAAAAAAATGAAAATCTTAGGGATTGATATAAAATTCATAAAAATGAAAAAAAGTTTATTTTTTGGCCTAGTCTCAAAGATAACAAATAACAAAATTAAATATTTCTATTCGGATCTTGCAAAAACAGATCTGGATTTTATATATCTGAGAAGGCATGACAAGATAAATAATAAAACTAAAAAGACAGAGGAATACCTCAAGAAATACCCAAAATGGCTCAAAAAATTGATTTAGAAAGATATACTGCTGAAGTAACGAAAGGCATGAATATTAAGAATGTGCCAGACATTATTCACAAAGATCTTATTTTGACTCTGATTCTAGCAGAATTTCAGAAAGAAAGGGGGATTTTTAGGGAACTGATTTTTAAAGGAGGAACTTTACTTTCAAGAAATTATCTGAAGTATCATAGATTCTCTGAGGACTTGGATTTTGTATTCAAAGATTCAAATTCTATAAGAGATTTAGGAAGAAGCCCTAGAGAAAGAAAGGTTAAAACTTTCCTTGACGTATTTACGCCTAAGCTAAAAGAAGTCGCAGATAGTTTGGGCTTAGATTTTAGTGTAAATAGGAGCGATAAGAAATACTGCAAGATGCTTTCTGGAAGAACTGTCTATACTTTCAAAATATATTACGAAACTGAAAAGTACATAAAGATAGAGATAAACTTTATTGAGAAAATCATCAATCAACCCAAAGAAGCATCAATAAAAGCAATTACTGATTTCTTCGACTCAAAAGAGCTTTTATTCACTTTGGGTTTGAAACAAGAAAACTTTGTTGTGTTAAGTTACCCTATTGAAGAGATGATAATAGAAAAATACAGAGCGATATTGACAAGAAAGGCATTGGCAGAAAGAGATTTGTTTGATTTATTCTTAATTCCAAATTCATTAAATGTAGATATAGATGAAGTTGTTGATAAAATAGAAAGTTCTTCTCTTATAAAGAAAGAGCTTGGCAAGTTAATTTCTGATAATTTAACTCTTTTGAATGAAGGCAATTTCTTCAATAGTAGAGAGAAAATAGAAGATTTGGCAATTATCAAGTATAGTCCAGAGGAGTTTACAGATTTCAAGAAAAAAATCCAACCCAAACTTATTAAGATTTGCAAGAAGTTCCTAGGGGATAAAAAATGATAGAGAAGAAAAAGATGAATTTCGCAATTGAAGAGTTTGATAGTGCTTGGCAAGAGTTCTTTGAAGACAAATCTGAACCTAAGAATGATGAGGAAGATAAAAAACAGCAGGAAGAATTTTATCACTGGTATAACTTTGTAAGAAAGCAAAGCGATACTGGAAAGACCCCTGCTGAAATGTATAAAGAACTCTATGGGGAAGACCCTCCCGATAATCCAATTATTGATAATAACATTAAATCGAGCAGAATTATGAATTTTGGATGGGATGAGGAAGATGAAAAAGATTTTGCAGATGAAACAATTAATTATAATATTCCTTCAACTGATAAAATTAAAGCTTTCTTCAATTCCCAAGAGCAAGATAAAATAAAATCTGCATATCTTATAAAAAATCTAATTTTTCTTGATAAAATGCACAAGTTTCCAACTGCAAAAGAGATCACGCTCGCATTCTTTAATTCAAACGTAAAAAAGGAATCAAAAGTAGAAGTTGCAAATTATCTCCTTAATGAAACTTATATGAGTAGCTTTCTTTTAGAAGAATTCGGGGGAAGAAAAATAAATAATTTTACTGCATTTATAGGGGGAGTAATAGATTCTGTTGATGAAGAATTAGATATATCAGATTATCTTGGAACGGACTTCGGTTGCGTCAGGAGGGGGGTTGTATTTTGGCTTATAGCTAATAGTGATGAGCCAAAAAAGTCAATTCTACGTTTATTTAAGGAAAAAATCGATTGGTTTGATTTTCCGACGCAGAATGGAATACTTGATTATTGCTATCGGAATTATAAAATCTTAGGGCTTGATTTTGTTACAGGCATTTTGGATAAAGCTGTAAAAGTAAACATGCGAGAAGTGAGGATTACAGCTTTAAAATATGCCTATTTGCTCACTAATAATGATAAATATATATCTTTAATTGAAAAAGATACTTCATCACATATAAGAAAGCTGGCAAAAGAGCTTAAAAATAAATCCTTTTTGAGCAAAGATGAGTGAACGATGTAAAAACTGCAAGAATGTTTTTGAATCTGGAATATGGATATCTCCTCAATTTAAGGATGAAAAAGTCTTGCTATTCTGCTCTGAGAAGTGTAAAAATGAATATATGCACCTGAAACTAAGAAGAATAAAGGAAGAATATCCTAAATATTATGAGAAACTGGCTAAAAATGGGGGAGAAAGGATAGTTGAGAACTTCCTAAAGGACAAACGTGAGCAACGACAATGGGCTAATTGACGAACTTGAAAAGGTCGAAAAATTAAAGACTGAATTGGAGCAGAAAGAAGATGACTTAAAGAAGAAGATTGTTGAGCTTGCACAGCAGAAGAATACAGAGGTTTTGTTTGGAAGCAATAAGAAGTGCTCTATAAAACCCTATGACAAGATAGTTTACCCAGAGGATAAGACAAACATCATTAGCGTAATGAAACAGGCTGGTATTTATGATAGGTTTTCAATGATTAATTATATGGGACTTAACTCAGCAATCACAAAAGGGAACGTTATACAGGAAGTGGTAGATTTAATCAAAAAAGAGAAAGCCTTCAGAGTCTCCCTTAAAGATTTGTAAAAATCATTTTCCATCGTAAAAATAATTCCCCGTTGAGACACTTTGTTCTCGTGCGTGGTCCGGGCGTTGCACCATTTTTACCGACGACAAAACTACC
>CAYJRP010000003.1:0-2495 GCA_964372675.1 Candidatus Woesearchaeota archaeon
AATTTAATTCCATCAGATGTAACAACAGCAAGGTTTAAACCGCTTGTATAAATATCAGTATTAGCTGCTCCAATAGCATTGGCTGCAAGGTCTATTGCTTGAGAAGTATTTAGTTGGCGATTAGAAAGAATATTCTGTTTAGCGAAATATTCTCTTGCCAAATCGCCTCCACTACCTATTACTGCAAAAGGTAGTTCTTCTACATGGCCCAGAGGATAGCATCCCCACAATTTAGGTTTTCCATCGTATCTTGTAGCTAAAAGCAATTGATTTGATCCGCCTGAATTAAAGTTTTTTCCGCCAAATCTTCGAATGTGCAAATCAAGGAATTGAGGGAAATATCCTTTCTCGGTAATTTCTTTAAGGTCAAATTCGCCTTTTTTGAAAGAATATAGGAATTGATTATAATGGCTATCAATCATGCCCGCGCCAGCCATTATAGCATTACGTGCATCGTCAACATCTATTTTTTCCACTTCAGTTCTGCTCTTTACTCTTAAAACAACGTCCCCACGATCTTCTAATTTCTCAAAAGTTGTTTGCAAATCAGAGGCAATAACTACAGAGTTAGGATTTTCCTTCTGCGCAACTATTCCAATAAGTGTTGTCATAGCTATCAGCAACAAAAACCCTTTTTAAACCTTTCCTATAACCCCTTTAAAGAGACAACATTTATCATGGCCAATGATTTGGATGGCAAGACGACACCCGCAATAAAGCAATAACTTAAATAAAATACGCTTTTTATACAATCACGATTAACATAAAATATTTTTTAGATAAGATAAGTAATTTAGATGATTCAATAAAAAAGGAAATTAATAAAATTATTAATTCCAAATTTCAAATTAATATAAATAAGACTAAAAAATTTGCAGACGAAGTTAATCAATTATTAATAAATATTGAAATAGAGATCCCTAAAGTATTTGGGAGCGGTATCCTTTATATTTTAGGTGAACTTACAGATAATATCGAGCAACACTCTAGATATTCCGATGCTTATGTCAAAGTGTTTGACAAACCGCACACTTTAGTGTGCGGAACACTTTGAGCATCCCAAAGTCTACACAAACTGCGGACTTTAGTGCGCAGTGAACGCAAAGACTTTGTGATATATTTTTAAGAAATGACCTAAATGAGAGCATAGTAGAAATATTAATCTTTGATGATGGTTTAACCATCCCTTTTGTTTTTGAAAAAAACGGAATTAAATTTTCTAAAGACAACGAAGCAATAAAATTAGCCATTGAAGGAACCACGACTAAAAAAGAGGATATTCCAAGAGGCTTTGGATTAAGAACTTCTAAGAACATTATTAAGGCACTAAAAGGAAATATACAGATAATATCAAGAAAAGGAATGTTATACTTGCGAGATTCAATAATAGAATGCAAAGAACTTGAGAAAGAATTAAACAGGACTTTAATTCTCATCAAACTAAAAACGCCTGAAAAAGATTTAAATATATATCCTTATCTAGAATAACATGGAAAGAGTGTTTTTATACAAGGAATTTGGAGAGAATATAATAACAAGAAATAGCATGCGTTCTTTCTTCAAAAAAATCAACTCAATTAAAGATAAAGATATTGTTATTGACTTTAAAAACATTAATTTTATCTCGAGATCTTGCGCAGCAGAATATATTAAACAAAGAGAAGAAACTAATAAAAATTTAATAGAAAAAAATATGTCTAAAGAAATAAAATCTATGTTTAATGTCATTGTAAAACAATTAAAAAGCATTAATTTTAATTTTACAAAAGAAATCCCTCTTGGTAAAGCAATTAAGTTTGCATAAGACTATAGCTTTTTTATTCCGACTGGCATCGAGAGCATCACAATTTCTAAAAGCGTCAGATGACGTAACGACTTATAAGTTACAACAATAGAAAGATTTAAATACCCTTTATTTAGTTACTAAAACATGGATACAAAGAAAGTCTTAAAGAATGTCGGCAAAGCAGCGTTAGCAGTTGCTTCACCATTTGTTTATGGGATAGCTAGCGATACCAAAAGAAAAGACAAAGATAGCATACCAAGCGCATTAATAGGTTTTGTTGCATCTGCAGCTATTGGATTTAGCTTACTTGCCGGGCGAAATAATAAGATATATGACAACCCAAATGTAAGTGTAAAATGTTTGCCTAATGGTGTAATGACTGCAATTGGGCAAGTACTTATTTCTCCATTATCACTCTTACTAAATTCAGAATATGAAACCCATATAGAAGGAGATAATAAATCCTATAGGGCTGCTGGAAAAGAGGTTATAGTATTTAATAAACAAACAGGAAGATATGAACTTAATTTTAACGAAAATACAAGATTTGATGAAGGAAGCACAGGAGCATTTCATAGAGGACTTGATTCCTTGGCAGAATATAAGGGCAATTTGGAAAGACTAACAGCTTCAGGCGATGTCTTTGGAGCAAGAGAAGCATCTTCAGAACTTGAAAAAGTCCAAGCAGAATACAATACAGTAAGAAAAG
>CAYJRP010000003.1:2595-27085 GCA_964372675.1 Candidatus Woesearchaeota archaeon
GAAGCATCTTCAGAACTTGAAAAAGTCCAAGCAGAATACAATACAGTAAGAAAAGCATTTGAATCTGCAGTAGATAAAATGAACTCTGAATTAGATTCACTTAAACAAAAATCAGAATCACAACCAGTGGAGAGCACAAAATGACAATAAAACCAGAACTTGTGAGAAAAATCAAGGACACATTTAATCTTAATATTTACGAAACCAAAGTTTGGCTTGCTTTACTTTCTAAAGGAATTGTATCTGCAGGAGAAACAGCTGAATTATCTGGAGTTCCAAGAAGCAGAACCTATGACGTTCTTGAATCTTTAGCTAAGAGAGGATTTGCAATTGTAAAGATGGGCAAACCTGTCAAGTACATTGCAGTTGACCCTAAAACTGTTCTAGAAAGAATGCAGTCAAACATCTTAAATCAAGCTCAAGAAAAAGTAGGCACACTTGCAAATATGAAAGGCACTTCTGAATACGATGAGCTCGTTCAATTGCATAAAAACGGAATAGCTCCGCTAAGAATAGAGGACTTATCTGGTCATATTAAAGGAAGATCAAACATGCTTTCAAAAATCAAGGAAATGCTTGGCAACGCAGAAAAAGAAGTTGTTATCCACACATCAATTGAGGATTTTGAGGATAAGTCAAGAGTTTTGCTTCCAATTCTGGATAAAATGAACAAGGAAAATTTCAAGCTAAGAGTTACATTAAGCGGAGATTCTCACAGAATAAAGAGATTCGCATCAAGAAATGAGCTCAAGATAAAAGAATCAGATTACAACGGCAAATTCTATTTAATTGACAAGAAAGAAGCCCTAATCATGATACATCCTGAAAATTCAGAAGATGAAGTTGGAGCATGGATAAACTCGCCATATTTCGCAAATTCTTTTCTAAACATGTATGACAAGAATGTCAAGGCTTAAAAACCCTGAAAAATAGAGGAATAAACACAATGACAACCTCATCTCAATCTTTAAGGCCAGAATATAGCGCAAATGGTAACTTGCACATAGCAGTTATTGAATTCTCATATCCTCCAATAAAGGGAGACGCGTCCTTAAAAAGACAATACGCATCAATTGTCAGGGAAACAGAAGGCGAGATTGACAAAGATTTAGAGAACATAGAATCTCTTGCTGGTCATTTTGAGGTCCATAGAAGATACGCGGGCATAAATCAGGATGGAAGAAGGGAAATTACAGGCATTCTAGACACAGCAAAACTTCGAGGAAAAGCCATAAATTTTCAATCATTAGATGCAATACTTCTTAATCCTTCATACAAGCCTTCAGGATCAGTAACAGTTCTTAGGATAGGTTAATTTAACATGGCAGAACAAGAAACTACAAATGACAAAGATTATTCAATACCAAAGCATATGGTTCTATCTATTGAAGAAGGGCTTGCAGAAAGAAATTTTAACATTGGCAAAGAAAAAGGCACAGAAGGAGTCATGCTTGACAGATTCGAATTAACCCCGGTTGTGCATCTTAGACTTACATATGTTAGAAAACCATGGCAATAAAATGACACAAGAAAAAGCACAAAAGTCCAGGCGCGATAGAGGGCAACATGTAGCAGTAATTAGATGCACAAGCGATAATATGGAGACTACAAAATACTTTGCAGTATACTTCACAGACAGGGCGCAAATGGAGGATCATTTGAAGGTGTCAAATGCCTACAGGGCATTCAGCAGCAATCCAACAGTCATGAAGGAATATTCAGGATTAGATGCTTATGCTGTCGCAGACATAACGTTTGCAGTTATGGGGGCCAACAGAGACAGGAGAGTATTAAATGCAAAAGAGCTCGACGAAATTGCCCGCGGGCCCAGAGTGTCTGGTCAGAATTAATTAAAGAAAACAGATTGTCAAATAACTTTTATTTCTACAATACTCATCTGCTTTATTTTGTCCCTGTTTGCCTTTGCCCAGACATCCGCATATTCTTTGCATCCAAAAACAACTTTTATCTTAGCGTGAATCACTCCATTTTTAATATAAGTCTTCATGTGCTCTCTTTTGAATGCATTAACATGCTTTTTCATCTCAAGGGGAGGTCCAACTCTGACAATTTCTTTTTTAGACTTAGCGATAATGTATAAGTCAGCTTTTTGCAATTCATTATACTCAAAATTGCTCTTCAGAATAATAAAGTATCTCCCTATCTCCTCCAGCAATGATTCAGAAAACTTCTTCAGTTTTGTTCCAGCAATATCTCCTGCTTGCTTGTCTGTCTTAACCTGCATATGAACAAATTCAGCTTTTTTCTTTTTAGCCTCTTGCTTTAGCTTCTCAATATCAACTTCTTCTTTAACAAAGAACTTTTCAGATGGGTTTTTCAGAAACTTGCGAGCGCTTTCCTGAAATCTGTAAAAAGTCTCATGCCCCAAGGCAGCAAGAGCATTTCTCTCTTTATATGTAGGGTCTATTAAAATTACAGGGCTATGAAGCTTTGCCTCATTAAGCTCAATAAACACAGAGTCCTTTTTCCTAAAGTGTTTTTCAATGTCAATCACAAGTCTTTTTCCTTTCTCAAGTTTTACCAATTCCTTAAGCATTTTCAAAAAGCTCTTGTAATAAATTATAAGCAATTCAAGACTATATCCGGAAAATCCTCTGACGTAAGTTTCAGCTCCATAAACTCCCTGTGATTTAAAGAATAGCTTTGCAATCCTGACATAGCTTTCCAAACCCTTAATTTTCTTCTTAACATAGGGCACATGAAAATAGCTTAAGTCAGTAACATTTCTTTCCTCGCTCGGCTTTTTTATTTTCGTTACAGGAATTAGCTCAAAATACCATTGCCCTGCCTTATTATGGACCTTGAAATAGTCCCTGCTTCCATGAACTTTCTCAAAATTTAAATCAAGCCTTGCACAGACCCTTTTTAATGCGTTTTCCAAAATAGGCGAGATATTCTCAAACTTCCAGTCAAATCTTACAAAAACATCAACATCATAATCTCCTTTGACGAAAGTTCCGCGGGCATAACTCCCTCCAACAAAAGCTTCGGCTCCTGTCTTAGCCTTTCCAAGTTCATCATTTAAGACATCAATAAATTGCTTTGTCGCGCCCTTCATATTCTCCACAACCCTCTTATCAGGCTTTGATTCCAAAGCGACTTTCTTTAGAATGGAATTTATGCTCTTTTTAACCATGTACAAAACAGGAGAAAGATGTTTTTAAGCTTTCTTTTACGAGTGGCTAAGATATTACAAGAATTAACAATAATTCAATAAGATGGGATTAGGAGAACAAGACAGATTACAGGTTGCTAATAATATAGTTTAAGTCTCAAATCCAGTCATTTTTGCCGAACTTCTGGGCAGCAATGTCTATGATATATTTGCCGTCTTCCAGTTTGTAAACCAAAGGTCTTTTTTTGCTGAATAGGTTAGAAATGTCCAGTATGTATTTTCCAGGCCGCAATACTTTAACTGTCTCAAAATCAAGAATTACAGGGGCATCAATATCTTTTATTCCAGCAATCTCTCTGACATCTTCCTCAATTTGCTTTTTCTCACTGGAGCTTAAATCCCCAAGCTGCTCCAGCTCATTGTCATTGTTTCCTTTAATCTTGTCAAGTTTTTCCTGGCTTAAGTAAAAGAAAAAACGACTGCCGCATTTACTGCAACCCTTTAAAACTTCGGAAGCGCCGTCAGGATAAATAGCAGAACAGTGAATGCATTGATTGGCCATACACGGTCACAAGTAAAAACGGACTTATAAAATCTTCTGTATTTCAATATTTACTTTATCTGATTTTCTTCTATTCTCCTCCATTAGTAACCATTGTAAATTTGAAGGAGCAAAAGCTTTTTTCACGTTTTCAGGGTCATTAAGGTCAAATCTACTTAAGGGGATTATGTGATCTATTTCAAATTTTTTTATATTCTCAGGAAAAGGTTTAAGTTTTTCAATTATCTCTTTAAAATTCAGCCCATATTTTTTGGAACTCATTATCTTACCAGTTTTTGAATATCTTGCTAGAGCATGATTAAGAGAACGTCTTATTCTATCTGCTATAAGGAATCCTAGATCCGTATTCCTTTTTAACCTTCTTTTTTCATTAATCCTAGCCCTTACTTCGGGTCGACGGCCATAATCTTTCCAATAACTTGCTCTTATCTCCCTATATTTTGTCACCGCTGTAATTCTATGTTTTTCCTTCCATTCCGGATGTGTTTTTCTATATTCGTGGGCTCTTAGTCTGTATTTTTCTCTTATTTCAGGCCTTCTATAATAATGTCGACTTTGACAAAAATCGCTGCAAAACTTTTCTTTTAGTTTATTTTCTATTATAATATTGCAATACAAACATCTTTTTAGAGACATTGATTTACTAAAGTAAGATGGCCTTTTATTTTTTTCGCCATGCCTGCTATTTTAGATTAATAAATATTTATATAGGAGTTAAAGCAAGGATTATCATGAGCACAGATTACTTTAATTTGTCAAACTTAACTGTATATTGCGCACTGGAAATAGATCTTTATTCAAGAGGCCAAGAACACGATTTTGAAATAGTCAGAGAGTTTGGAAACATTTTAAGACAAAACCAGTTAAAAGACACAGACGATGCTCGAACAGCTCACGGAGATATGCCTTTTTATCTTTCTTTAAACAAAGCTATGAAATCAAAATCAAAAAATCGATGCACCACTTGCTCTAAAGAGCATGATTTGATTGGTGCTCGATTTTTGGATGCTCAAAGTGTTCCGCACACTAAAGTGTGCGGTTTGTCAAACACTTTGACATCGGAAAAAGAATTAAGAAACTTCCAGCAAACAGCGTTGGAAATGCGCTTGCTTCAGGCAGAAATAGATAATATAAAATTATTAGACCCAGAAAATAAAAGAGACAAGGAAAAATTAGGCACTTTGCTTTCTTTTTTCTGTGATATGTCAAAAGAATGTTTAGGAAGAATGGATAGTTTTAAGAGATATTGCGCTTAATGTTCGCCAGAATCAGTTTCAGCTATATGAGGAGCTGGAGCAGGCTTATCTTTGCATACCCTATATTTGCTTGCAGTGCAGCATCTTCCGCCGCCATTAAGCCCTCCTGTTTCCACGCCGCCATCATCGCATCCAGTAGGGCAGGCATTTGGCTCAAGAACCATTGCTGTCGCAATAGCGCATATTTCAGCAGGCTGGTCTCTCTCACTCCAAGGCACTTCACTAAATCCCTCTGGGCAGCCAGTTGGACCGGCAAGTGCAAAAGTTGGAGGGCTGGTAACCGACTTGCAAACTTTATCGTAGTTGCAGTAAGTCCATGAGGAAGGAATATTTGAGCATCCAAGGTCGCTGCCAGCAGTCGATATTCCTGTCTTAGGCGAGGCAATCAAAAATAGCGTCGATAGAGTTAGAAGAAAAGTAATTGCAAAAACTAACCTCCATTTCATCACAGAAAATAGTCGCACTAGTATTTATATTTTTCGGAAATTTTTGAGATTTTTTGTAAAATGTTTAAGATTTTTCATCAATTATAACAATTGCTCTTCTCATAACGACAAAAACATAGGCCCATAAAAATGGAAGCCACAAAGGCATTATTCCCAAAAGGCTGTTCCTTGTAAAAGTCTCAACTCTGGTAAGTAAAAAGAAGTATTCAGAGATAAACATAGCAACAAACCTCAAAATAAAGAACAAAAAGTCTCCTTTATCACGTTTTACAATAAAAGAGGCAGCAATTATCACAACATATAGCCCCGTAAGGACATAGTCGTTCTTGAAAAAGGGAATTAGAGCGATCATCAAGATTATTGGAATGCAGTTAAGAAGAACTTACAATATTTTATCAGTTTTCATACCACATTAATTCCTTAGGAGTTTTAATAGTCTTCTAAAGATTAAACAGATTAATGCAATTAAACCAAACCCTGCAAACATTTAAATAGCAAATGCTATTAAATGCTATATGGATACAGAACAATTTAATCTCAGAATTTCAAAAGAATTGATTAGAGACTTAACTATAATTGCAAATATGCTAAAAGTTAATAAGGGTGAATGGGTCAAGACCAAGCTGGCTAAAGAGATTCATGAAGAGAAAAATAAGCTTCTTATGGAACTTGGCAGTTTATACGCTGGTGGTATGGTTACTCGGGACGAAGTAGAAAGATTAGTGGGAAATGAAATAGCTGAAGAAATGGAGTTTATAAAAAACAAGGCCAGAGATTCTATAAAAAAAGGGGCTGGCTATGGAAAAGGACTCAAAAGATGAATTTGTTTTCGATACCTCTGCCTTGATAAGTCTGGGAATAGCCAGTTTAATTGATAAAATTCTGGAGATTTGTAAAATAGTTGTCTCTAAAGGAGTTATTAGAGAGCTGGAAGATTTTGCTAGATTTGACGATAAATACGGAAACGCCGGTAAAGAGGTCTTAAAATTCAAAGAAACTTTTTCAATTTGCGACATTGAGGTTAAAGAAGAAATGCCATACCTCTCAAAAACCGACAACGAGTTATACCATCTTGCCAAAGAGAGATTTCTTCCGCTCATAACAGACGATATAAAACTATTAAAGCAGATAGACAAAAATTACAACTTATTTTAGCACTTATTTTCTTGTTGCACTAATAACCTCAAATAAAATCTCCAAAGAAAAAGCTCTTGAATTATTGGAGCAAATGAAAGAAAATAGAAACTGGAGAAGCAATATTATTTACATTGCTTCAAGGAAAGAAATAGAAGACATATAAGATATTAAATCATCTCAACAAAACTTCAATCTTGCTCGGGTCCTTCTTAATTTCCTTTACAACAGAAGCAGGCCCAATTACTGTCAAAGAGCCGTTGTCTCCTGTCAATGTCTTGGCAAGTCCGCTTCTAATCTTGAAAAAGAAAGACATATCTCGGGAATTGGGGTCAATGACCGCCAATTCAATTCCCTTGAAATGCTTTATATGGTCAACCATAGCCATTGTATCTTCAATAAGCCTGATTTCCTCTTCAGGCCGCAGTCTTCCCTGCAAAATCACCACTCTGTTTCCCAGGACAAGGTTGAGTATTTTTTTTATTCTGTCTGTTATGGAGAGTCTGTCTATTTCAGAATAGGGCATGATGTGCAGACTTACCCCCTTAATTCTCCTCATTGATTTTTTCATGTTTGCTTTATTACTCCTTTGTTGTATTTAAATCCTCTTTGTTAAATCGAAGAGCGATTCATAAAATTCATCAATATTTTCTCTTTTTCTTGCAGAGATACCGACAACATCATATTCAGGGAAAGCAGCTTCTACTTTCTTAACATCCGCTTTTTTCAAATCTGTTTTGTTGGCAACAATCAAAACAGGGATTTTTCTAGCAAGCAAATTCCCGATGATGGTAATATTTACCTGCGAGTAAGGATTTTCGCTTGAGTCTAAAACAACGATCACGGCATCCATGTCATCAAGCCACTTTATAGCCTCAATAATGCCTTGAGTTGCTTCTTTGGCCCTCTTTTTGGAGACTTGCTTGCTTAAGCCATGCTTCAAAAAATCCTCATAATCTATTTTAGTGGCTATGCCAGGAGTATCAACGATTTTAAGAACCATTTTCTTGCCTTTATAATCAATTTCAACTTTTTCCTTGAATTGAACCTCCCTTGTTTCATGAGGTATTTCGCTGACAGCACCTATTTCTTCTCCTGTCCAATCTTTGCAAATCAAGTTTGCAAGCGAAGTTTTTCCAGCGTTTGGCGGGCCATAGAAACCAATCCTTAAATTATCTCTTTTTTTAAACAAAGCTCGTAAAATTCTCTTTGAAAAATTCTTCAATATCTGCAGCATGCTTAGGTATAATATTTTACATTAATAAATCTTTAGTAACAGAAACATAATTATGTTTAAAAATAAAGCAAAGCACTTATTTAAATGAAAATAATTGATTTAGAGCTCTGTGTTGATTGCCCACTTTTCGGCAAGCATGTTCCAGCAGAAGGAAGTTGCTTTGAGCTAATTCCAAGAGGGGATAAGCAAGAAACCTCAGCAGATATTCAAATCCCAACAAAATCAAATTCAGGAGGTTTTTTTGAACGTCCAGAATTCTTTTATACTCCTGTCAAAAAGTGCCAATATTTTGAAGGCCCAATAAGCGGGGCAGTTACTAAGGAATTAAATGGAATAAGCTGTTCTTATTCAGAGCCTTAATAAAACCCTTTTCTGATAAACCTTGCGTCTACATATCCTGGTTGCCTAGCAGCTATTTCTGTAATTACTTTTCTGTTGTCCTTTCCCTTAAACAGAGGAATTTCAAACATAAGCCTTTTTCCATCAATCTTCTTGAAAGCATAATTAATCTTTTCATTGCTCCATTGGCTTTGTCGGAGTTTTCCTTTTATCTTGTCCTCGTTAAGCCCGGACTTGCGCGCATTGTATATGAAATTTACCAAATTATACAAATCATTCTCGTTAGGAAACAGCTTTCTTTGATAATTTCTCTTATACCATTCCTGCAATATGATATATGCAATAAAAGCAAGAATAACAAGCACGACCCAGCTTATTATTGAAAAAGTGAGCCATTTTTTAGAGCAGTCTTCAGGGCAGCTATTCTCGTCTTCATTTTCATTGCACACATTATCCAGATTGCATTCTCCTTCTATTGCAGCCAAGTCATATTTGTCAACTTCCTTTGATATGTAAGCGCCCAAACTTTCAGGAGAAATTTCTCCTTCAATAAAGAATTCAAAAACCTGATTGCTTCTAGGATTAAGCTCAGCATAATCAGTATCCAATCCGCTGATGCTTCTTTGGTTATAGCTTTCTTTAAATCCCCCTGAGCTCTCCACATCCTGCCCGAAAATAAGATAAGAAGTGTCGCTTATTTCTCCAATAGGTTTTGTTTCAATTTTAAACCTGCTTAGCAAAACCTCGCTGTCAGAGTCATAAACAGCGCTGATATGCTCAAAAGAAATTTCCGAATTAAAGTTCGCGCCCATCCAGCCGACTATCCTATTTCTCAGCTCATCGTCATCAGAGACTTCTTCATTGCTTATTCTTGCAATGTAATCAACATTAACCGAGTCAGCGCCAACACTTAAAGGGAAGGCATTTCCGATTTTAGTGCTTGTAATGTTCCTAGGAACTTTCAATTCAATAAGGTCAAGCATAACTGTTCTGAAGTCATCTTCAGTAACAGCGTTTGCATAATCATCTTCAATAGCCCGAAGGCTGGCATTCATATTATTCAAACTTATTATGTCCTCAAGCTTCAGCTTAATCCAAGAAGGATAGTTATTAATCAAAGTGTTCAATCTTCCAAGTCTAGTTCTATAATCTCTTATTGTGGAATTGGCAATGTCCCTTGGATTGCCTACAAATATTCTGAAAGTCCTTGTGCCGCTTACTCCTCCTGTGCTGTAAGCAGTAACATTTATGTCAAAATAAGTTGCATTTGGCTGTAGGTAAGTATGCCTCGCCTGACTGGAATTTGAATTTTGCACAGCGCTGCCGTCTCCAAAATTCCAAACAGAGCCGGTGATGCTTCTATTAGTGCTTACAGTAAAAAGAGTATTTTGCCCAAATGGAACAACTTTGGGATTAACATCAAATAAAAAGCTTCTTCTTATTGTTATGCTCTTTTCAAAAATTTCCTGCCCATCCAGCCTAAGCTCAAACTTATTTGCATTGCTTGTCAGGGGAATTGTAAAATTAGCTTTCTCAACATCAAGGCTTAAATTTTCAGCATCTATCAAAGAAGGCTGCAAAGATGATTCATAAAGAGTGCTAACAGTAGAAGGAACACCAGAGCTTTCATAACCGAGATTTATATTCAAAAACTGAAATGTCTGCAAATTTCCAAATAAGCTGACCGGAATAACGCAGCCCCCGCCCTGGCAGCCCCCCCCATAATTATCATCAATAAAATCATTAATAGCATCCTTTAACATAATATTAAATCTAGAATTATAAAAAGCGTCAGTAATATTCAATTTAGGAGAAGCCTTGAACTTGACTGTTTCAGCGAAAATGTCAAAGTCATTGTCAAGCAAGCTGAAACCTGATCCAGTGCCTCCTAAAACAGTCCCGCATCTTGGAGAATCAGTTTCCCAGCCAATTTTAAAGTTAGCATTAGACGAAGAAGTCACGCATACAAAATAATCCTTTGTTTCCGCTGAAGAATAATTTATTATGCAGCTAAGCTCTTGAACATCTTGGCTGTGCTTGGGAAGTGTGCAGCTTCCCAGCTGATTTGTCGTCTCATAGTCATATAAAGACATCTGCACATTGGTATTGCTTGTCCCGTTTCTTATTTCTCCGCCAACAATAAATGCAGGAGCAGAAGGCATTGTTATTTTTTCGCAAAACTTTCTGTCGCTTAATATTGTCGCCTCTCCGGTATTTGCCTGGTTGTAACACCCGGTGTAGGGTATGCCGCAGCTCTCCCCATTATGGTTGTTATTTATTATCAAGTCTTCTCCATCATCTAACACATCTATAGAGAGCTGGTTTGTGCAGCTTGCACCAGCGTTGCTCTGCACCTCAAATTTTGCAGAAGTCACCTGCACATTCTGCCCATTGAGCTTAAAACCGGCAATTTTTTCCTGTCCGCTAGAAATTGAAAAGCCGCTTGTTTGGCTTCCAGTTTCATAGGCAGGCATGCAGTTTAAAGTGGTGCAGTTATAATCATTTCCTTTTTCCAAATTGTTATGCGCCTCAAGAAAATCTAATAAGCTTATGTTCCCCAGAAAATTGCTCGTAAAAAGAGAGTCAGCAGGCTCGTTATCAAAGTCAATTCTAAACGTCCCCCTTATTTTCTCACCAGCGCTGTAATTATTAGCAACATTATTGCTTATGTAATTAAAATCTCCGAGAACACTGCCAGCTAAAATAATTAATGCAAAAAACACAATCAAGATTTTAGGCCCATTATTTTTCATGCTTTCGTAATCCAAGAGCAAGATAAGCAGCGTAGACAAAAGCAATCACAAGAGCAGAGGCAAAAAACTGCCAGTAGTCAAAGAAACTGAGCTCAAAGTTCAAATCTCCGCATGGGACAGTTATTGAATTTTTGTAACAAATATCTATTGAAGCATAAGGCTGCCCGTTAGGCATATTGTAGTCTATTCTTTTCTGTCCATTGACACATATAGAAGGAGGGATATAATACTGGCATGTTGTCGTTGGAGAACCACTAGGATTGGTGCATTGTCCTGTAGTAGGACTTTGAGGATAATTTTCTACTACTACCCCGCAACCACCTGCTCCATTATTTGCAGTGGCGCTCCATTGGCATTTCGCATATTGGCACTGGCCAACTATTTGTCCGCCTGTTAAAGAATTCAAAGGTATAGCAGGATTCGTATTTCCATTACATGATGTTTGGTCTAGAAAATCAATGCATTGTGTTATACCATCAAATTGGCAGTAATAATTTCCTCCAGAGCCTACCAAACAACTATTTCCTGTTGGGCAGCAATCATCAGCCGTCCCGGGATTATTATCAGCCCCCTTGCAGGCACCTGCCACATTAGACGTAGATTGAGGTTGGTTATTCAGGTTCAAGAAGGTATTTCCATTAGCAAGACATCTTCCGAGGGTAAAGTCCCTTGTGAACATGCTAGTTGCAGTGGCGCCTCCACTTGCAGGATAAGTTACAGTGAGATCAATATGCTTGTCATTTATTGCGTTAGACTTGGTGTTGTAATAAACATAGCCATCTGTTTTTCCAGGACCTTCATTAAATCCTTGTGAGCTAGAGCTAGAGCTCTGTCCATTGTAAGTCCACCCATCATCTCCTCTGAATGTCCAGTCAAAATTAATCGGCAGCCAATTTGAGGTAGACGGAGAAGAGGGGTTATTTACAATGTCTAATTTTCCATTTAATTGATTGGGTGGTAGTGTAGATGCTGAGCAAGAATTCGGCGAGTTTTCAGTTAAATCTCGGCAATATCCAGCCAAGCAAGCAACATTGCACCCATTAGCTCCGCTTACCTGAACAATAAAGCTGTCTTCAGCAGCAAATTGAACTTCTGTTGGGAAGTAAGGAGAGCCAGGAGCTATAGGGGGAAGAGTATTAACAATTCCATTAAACACAGGTTCGTCAATATAAGCAAAAGCCTTATCGCTTGCTGAATCAGGGACAACTAAAATCCCAATCTCTGATTTTGTCGTTGAAGAAGGGCTTGCATACGAGCAAGCCAATTGAATATTTACCTGTCCCACAGATGTGAATGTATATGGGAATGTGGAAGGTTGAGGGCTAGTAGGCAAACCAGGGACCGTTTGTCCATTTTGCTTTACGCTCCAAGTATAAATAGGAGTCCCGGGGGTTGTCGAACAGCTTCCTGTAAATGTTATTAAAGTGTTAGTAAAATAAACTCCTCGATGCACTGGCGAGCTTATCCCTGGAAGAATAGAAGTAAGCGAGCAGCATATTTTATTGGCATAGGTGCCCGCAATACCCAAATGCGAGTTCGTTGGAGACTCTAAACTTACGACCTCTTTTTCTCCAGGAGCGCAGGTTCCAGAGCCTATGCTGTTACATGTCAGACCAGGATAACAAACATTTGTGGTATATGTATTTACAGAGGGAACCTGCCCATGCGCATTCGTTGGAGCTTCCAGCCTTACAAGAATATTATTTGCCACGCAGTTTCTGCTAATGGCAGGTGTTGGGGGAGGGGCAGATTGTTGAAAAATTGTGCTGTAGCAAATTTCTCTTAGATAATTTGGCGCAGTATCACTGTATATTGCCCCATGCGCATTAGTATCTCCGGAAAGTTTCAAGATAATATCATTTTGATTAGGGCAAGTAATGGCTTGCGCAGAAACCAGCGAAAAGCTAAATAAAAATGTAAAAACAAGCAATGCAAAACCAATCAGCCTCTTCATGAATTTCTATCGGCTTTTATGTTTATAAATATTAGTAACTCATCAACTCCTTGCAGATGGAAAAGAATTATCAAAATACGCAAGGGCTAAGATTTTATTAATTTTAGCGTAATACCTCCCAAGGTCTTGTCTTGGAGATAAAGATTTAAGTTAACATATAGAGAATTCTGGCAGATAAATTCTCTAATAGATAATTCTGAAAACTTGCTGTTTAATCGACATAATTATCCATAATAACGCTTTTGGACAGGGGCATCAAATCTTAATGCCCGCGAGCTTCTAAAATATTTCTGTATTTATTAATTCTATATGATGCAATACGCTCTTAGCATAGGGAGTTTCACTAATCTCCATAAACTTTGTTCTGCCTGCAGTTTACTAATTATCCCTTCACAACACCCAAAGGCTTTAGTCTGGCAACAAGTTTCCCAATGCCCAATTCATGGCTAACTCGCACAACTTCATTTACATCTTTGTAAGCTTCGGGAGCTTCTTCAACCATTCCTTTTGGGCTCCCAGAAATAAAGCTGATGTCTTTTTCTTCCAATTCTTTTTTAACCTTGTTTGCAGAAATATTCTTTATAGCATAGCTTCTTGACAAAACGCGCCCAGCGCCATGCGCAGTGGAAGCAAAAGAAATCTTTTCAGCTTCCTTTGTTCCAGCTAAAACATAAGAATAAGTTCCCATGCTTCCAGGGATAATTATAGGAGAACCCACCTTCCTATATGCAGATGGAATATCTTTATGTCCTGGTCCAAGCGAGCGAGTGGCGCCTTTTCTATGCACGCAAAGCATCATTCTCTTTCCATTAACTTCATGCTCCTCAAACTTTGCAATATTATGGGCGACATCATAAACCAAACCAAGTTTTATTTTAGGAAAATATTTTTTGAAGCCCTCGCGAACCTGATGCATAATTAAATGCCTATTGGCAAAACCAAAGTTAGCAGCTCCCGCCATTGCAGCCAAATAGTCTTTTCCAAGTTTTGAGTCAATAGGCGCGTAGGCAAGCTGCCTGTCAGGCAAATGCTTGAAGCCATATTCTTTTTCCATTAGTTGAATATAGTCAGAAGCAACTTGATGTCCAAGTCCGCGGCTTCCCGAATGTATCATTACAGCAACTTGCCCTTCTTTTTCAACTCCAAATACCTTAGCAGTTTTTTCATCATAAATTTTCTCAACTTCCTGAATTTCCATAAAATGATTTCCCGCTCCAAGACTTCCAAGCTGGTTCATTCCTCGTCCGCGAGCTTTTGCAGAAACCTTCTTAGCATCTGCCCCCAAAATTCTTCCGTTATCCTCGCAATGGTTTTTGTCTTCAATAGTTCCATAGCCTTTTTCAATTGCCCAGTCAACCCCCATTTCCAAAACTTTATCAATTTCTTTATTAGTCAAGCGAAACTCGCCTTTCTTTCCAACGCCGCTAGGCACGTTTTTATAAATTTCCTGCAAAACAAAGTTTCTCTTCTGCAAAAATGTTTTCTTATCAATATTAGAAATAAGCAAGCGGACGCCACAATTTATATCAAAACCAACAGAGCCAGGAGAAATAATTCCTTTTTTAGCGTCGAAAGCTATTACCCCGCCAATACTTAGGCCGTAGCCCTGATGAGCATCCGGCATAGCAATAGAATATCCAACAATCCCAGGTAGCTTAGCAGCATTCTTTACCTGCTCGAGAGTTTTATCCTGTTTTATTTTCTCAAATAATTTATCAGAAGCAAAAACCCTTCCAGGAACATTCATGCCTTTTTCTTTCTCAATTTCCCAAACATATTCAGATATTCTTTTTATTTTTGTCATATTTACACATCCAAAACAACTTGGGCTTCCCAAGTTTTGTCTTTTTTTTGCTTGACATACATTTCAGCATAAGTGACTGCCTTTACAGAATCAAGACCTTCATAGTTTTCAGTGCTGTCTCCATGAACAACAGCAGTCAACTTGTTTCCATTAATACTAACTTTTGTTTTAGCAACAACAAAACCATCACTGTCCACCAAAGCAATTAGAGCTTCTAAAAAGTTATACAACAATGCTTCTGCGTCATTTCCGGCAGCCTCGATTGTTCTTCTTACCTTGTCGTTAATCTTCCCGCCCCTAGAAACATAATTAGAAAAAGCCAAAGCACAGTTATCAAAGACATCGTTCAAACTTGCGCCAAAAGCTCTGAATTTAATATCAGCAGTATGCTCTAAAAAATCAAATTTCTGTATCATCATATTTAAGAGAAATAAGAGTTTATAGGGTTTATCCTTTAGGAATACTTAAAAGAAATTCTTTGGTATGCTGTTGGGCTTCTTCAAAACAGCTATATTCTTCTTGTCTTAAATTTGGAATATCTTGAGGGTCAATCCCCCAAATCATAGCGGATAACTTACTAGGCCAATAATCTTTTTGATGTCAAAGTGTTTGACAAACCGCACCCTCTAGGGTGCGGAACACTTTGAGCACAAGAAATTTGTTTACTATGGCAAATTTCTGTGCAGCAAATTGCCAACGAAAGCAATTTGCTTGCATCCAAAAATTTAAAACAAACCACGCACTTTAGTGCGTGGTGAACTCAAAAATTTTTTGATTTTTCCTATAATTTTATCCTTCCCAAATAAAGAGCCGGATTTTGATAGGCGCATAAATGCTTGTATCAGCGCTGATGACTCTTTCCCCAGAATAAACCTCTCCTTTGTAAGATGATTGTCCGCATACACTGTCCACATCACAAAGTATGGCCTCATATTGCAAATAATCAGGAAGTCTTAAATTAATAAAAGTACCCACACTTGCTGGCGCAGGTGTTGATTGGGAGAGGGGAGGTGGACTCGTAAGTATAGCAGACCTTAAATTAGCATCATTAGCAACCTCATTCAAAATATCCCTCGCTTTAGCAGCTAAATCCGGCTTTTCAAAAGTTTTTTTTTCGCCGAGAGATACAATTATCGCCCCGGCAATTATCATAATGGCTATTACAGCCTCAACTATTTTTATCATTCCTTTTTTATTCATTTCTTCTATGTTCATTTTCACCACACCTTAACAATTAAGTCAGCGAATTGCTCTTCCCCAGCTAAAAGAGTAAATTCAACTCGCTCATTTCTTGCTTTTACTTCAGCATTATCTGGGATAACCTGTTCTGCCTTTATTACGCTCCCATTTTCAAGAGTGAAAGAAAATCCAAAATCAACCCTGTTTGGCAGGTTAAATCTTTTTTTCAAGTCAGAGTAATACAGCTTATACTCCGTGCTTAAATTAACAGCTCTTTTTATAGAATAAATCTTCTTCTCTTCTGATGATGAGATTGTATATTGGTCTGCGATCAGATTTGCTCCGGATATAAAATTCGGATTTTGCCAGTAATCTTCTCCATATTTTATTCTAGCAAATTTATCTGGAGGCATATCAAAATAAACAAAATTTCCATTCAGTTGAACATAAGAGTCAATAATATTTCCGCCACTGTCCTCAACAGAGACATTAGGGTATGAAATTGTGCCAATTTGAATACCGATAGGAGTGTCAGACAAAGAATTATCGGTAATAAAGACAGAATAGCTCTGCACATCCATCTCGCTAAAGCTCTTTATTTCTCTGTAAGCATAATCCAAAGTGGAGTCTAAAGTTCTGTCCCCTCTAAAAGGGCTGAAAAAAAGATAGGCAAATACAAGGAATCCTATGAAAATCACAAAAGATATAACCTCTTCTATATGACTCACCCCTCTTTTATCAAACATTTTACACCTTTATAGAAATAAATAACTTAATTTATATATGTTGGCTCTCTCATCACTAAATGGACCAAATCGTTGCAGAAATAAAGAAAAAGAAAGAACTTTCAGATATTCCAGATGAGCTAGTAAGAGATGCTCTTGAAGCTTATTTAAGAAAAAATTCTCTTGAAATCCCAAAAAAAGAAAAGGAAATCAAGATAATTGTCAAAGAAATAAGGGCCAAGTTAAGAAGGTATGTCGGCCAGTATCAATCCACCAAGTCCTTAAGCAAAAAGTCAAGACTTTTGCAAGAGGGCAAAATTCCAGAGTTATTAAAAACACATGCCTCAACAAAAGAAAGAATCAGCTTTTACAATAATTTAAAGGAAATAATAAAACAAATTAACCCCAAGTCTGTCCTTGATTTGGGATGCGGACTAAACCCCCTAGCAATCGCATCTCCGGGAATAATTTATTATGCCTATGAAATAAAAAAAGACGATTTGGAAATAGTTTCAGAGTTCTTCAGGATAAATAATATAAAAGGCAAAATTTTCTTTCAAGATATACGCAAAGCCGGCTCTTTTCCAATAGTAGATTTAACTTTAATGTTTAAAATTTTAGACATAATTGAAAAAGACAAATATAATTTTGCAAAATCTCTTCTTCAAAAAATAAAGTCCAAGCAGATTATAGCAAGTTTTTCAACAAAAACCCTGTCGGGAAAGCCAATGAACTCGCCAAAACGGCTCTGGTTTGAAAAAATCCTTCACGAGTTAAATTACAACTTCAAAACTATCTCCAGCAATAATGAGATATTCTATTTTATCACAAAAACAGCTTAGCCCCGGTAGAAACAAGATAAGCTGTTATGGAAAGCACAAATGAGTGTTTTACTCCTGCTTTCAGGTATCCTTCTGCTAATTTGCCTATTGCCAGGCCGCAAAAGATTCCTTGAATTAATAGCAAATATAAAAATGGTCGGGCATATTGTTCTGCCTTGTTCGCTCCTCCGCCGATGCCAACATTGCTCGGCAAAACCCCTGCCAAAGCAGCATTAGAGCTGGTGTCTGTTGTTCCGATTACGCCAATCCCTTCTGTCAAAGGAATAATCTTAAACTGCATTACAAGCATGATTCCGATAAAAATAAAGAAAATTATGTAGCCTTGAGTGACCAGATTTGAAATAGCTGCCTTTCTTTCTTTCTTTAGTTTTTCAATTTGATATATAGATGCAGCAACAGAGTCCAAAATAGCGTCTATTTTACCCCCTGCATTTTCAGCTTCTTTTATAAGAGTCACTGCCCGGCTTATAGTAACGCTTCCAATATCATCGGCAAAAATTTCCAGCGCTTTGCTGATGGGTATCCCAATAGTCAGCTGATTGGATAACTTGACAATATGCTGTGTCAAAGAGCCAAAGTTCTTTCCTTTCATGTTTAGGATGCTCTGCCCAATCGGAGTCCCCCCCTTGACATTTTCAGCTAAGTTCCGGGCAAATTCAAGAAACATTTCACTCTTCTCTCTTTCCTCCCTCCCTTCAAAAGCAATCCCGAAAATGAAAGGCAGGGCAACAATGACAAAAGCAATTCCAATTAAGAAATAGAATATTTTGTCTGTTCTGAAAAATACCAGGTCAGCCGCTAAAAGCAAAACAGAAAAGATTATTCCAATCCAGTGCGCTTTTGTTAGTTTCATTTTGTTTTCCCCGTTAAATTAAATATCAATTGACTATCCAAATATCCTTGCATAAGACAGGCATAACCATTTAACGCTTTTCCAGCTTCTTCCCATCCCTTAAATAATATCTTTTTATCCATTTTTAATATCCCGGCTGCTTCATATGAAGGAACATTAAAAACGCAATATTGACCATTGCTACAATGCCTATTATTGCAACTGTCATCTGGCTGGAGTTGAATCCTGTCTGCACACCTGACACATTTATCATCACCAGTAGTATAAGCAAAATCATTGGCGTCGCAATAACAATGCTGATATACATATCCATGAAAGTCTCGGCAGTCTTAGTGTTCCCCTCCCTTTCAAGCCGATAATCTAAAAGCAGACTCTCCGCCCTTTTCTCAAAGAAAGTTCTTATATCCCCGCCGGAATTTATATTGACACTCATTCCATTCAACAGCTCTGAAAACCTGGGGCTTGGAGTGGTCATAGAAACATTTCTCAAAGCAGTGCTTAAATCGTATCCAAACAGATTTGTCTGATTTAGAATTTTTCTAATCTCCTGCCCGACATATTTGTATTCCTTGCTCAAAGCTATTATTCTAAATATGGCAAGAGGCTCTATTCCGCTTCCAGAAATAGAAGCCATATGAATAACAACAAAAGGCAGTTCCTGCTCTATTCTTTTTCCCAAAGACCTTTTTTCAGCGCCAGGATAAAAGTAGAAAGCGCCATATCCTATAAGAGCAAGAGCAAATGGAAGCGCGAGTAGCTTGGCAAATCTAAGCAAATGATCTCCGCTGTAAAGTGATACAAACGGGCTTTCAAAACTGACAGAAAATATCATTAAAAAAATAAACAGCATCCAGCCAATGATAAAAGCAAGAACAGTTGAGAAGAACATCATAGAAACATAAGTGGCAGACAAGATATTGGAATTGCTCCTTTTAACATCCAAAGTCAGGCTTTTAAGTTTCCCTCTGTCCAAAAGGCTTTGAGCACGATCCAAAAAGAACCTGTTAGAAATTTTTCCATAAGTGCTCTGCTTCAAAAAAGAGGCCTTTATCTTTTCATGATGCTTTTCTTTTTTCTTGAGCTTGTTTACAAGGACTTCGCTTATATTAAGCTCTTTTAAGAATTCCTCTTTATTTTTTTTAGAAATCACCGCATGAGTTTCTTCAACAGGCACATTTTCAACTTCAGGAATTTTTTCAATGCCAATCTTCTTAATCAAGCTGACAGAATCAAGCAGCTCTGGAACAGAATCGTTTATCAGCTCTATCCTTCTCAGCAGAGAGTTCATAAGCTGAGAATAGAGTCTTCTTTCTTCGGGTCCGGCAGTCTGATAGTTATCAAAGAATTTGTTCATTTCAATAGTCATTGCAATTTCCAAATCGAGATTCTGCTTCAGCTCTTTTATCATACTCCCTCCTTGATTTTCTTCTGCAGCTTCAAAATTTCAAGCTTGGTTTTTCTTAAAGCTTCAGCGTCTTTTGCGCTGAAGTCTTTCTCAAGCTTGTCAGCAAGATCTTTCATAATATGCAAAAGCTGCGCTAGCATAAGTATATCCTCTTTTTCCATCTTGAAATTACTAAGAAAAATCTATTTATATGTTTATTGCACGCCAAACCTTCTCAAAACTTCTTCAGGGTTCCTGTAATAATCCGTGACAATTTTCCTCATGTCATCGAAGCTAAAAACCTTCTTTTTATACAGCGCATAAAGCAGCTTGGCTCTTTTAACAAACTCATCCTGGAGGCTGGCAATTGGCACGCCGTATCTTATGGAAATCTTCTCAAAAACCTTGCTTTCTTTCTTGAAATAAAACGCATCCTGCGCAGGAGCCCAGACAAAAGGAGTGTTAACCACTGCAGTGCCGTCTTCTTTGGCGTTTATTATCTCAACTATCTCCCTTAATCTCCTGGTTTCTTTTTTATTGACTATCGCATGAGCCATGATGGCGACGCAGTCCAAAGTATTAACCAAGGTGGGAGACAATTCAATTGGCGGAGTCTCCAGTCTTTTTATCAAGGTGTCAACAGAGTCGGCGTGCATAGTGCTTATGGAAGGATGCCCCGATGACATTCCCTGGAATAAAACGAAGGCTTCCTTTCCCCTTACTTCCCCCACAATAACATAATTAGGATTCTGCCTAAAAGAGTTTCTTAGCAGGTCAAACAAGTCTATCTCGCCGACAGCGCCAGTGCCAATGGAGATTCTGGCGACGGCAGGAACCCAGTTTTCCCTCGGCAGCATGAGCTCCTGGGTGTCTTCGATTGAAACGACCCGAGCTTCAGGAGGAATGAAAAAAGCAATAGCGTTCAATAAAGTTGTTTTCCCCGAGGAAGTGCCCCCAGCAATAAAAATATTTGATTTATACTGAATGAGAATCCAGAAATAAGCAAGCATCTCAGGGCTTAGCGTATTCATTGAAATAAGCTGCGTCGGAGTCCAGGGAGTTTTTGTGAACTTTCTTATTGTGTCAAAAACATTCATAGGCTTGTTTCCAGCAACGAAAAAGGTGCAAGGCTCCAGCTCAATATCATAAACAGGTTCCGAATTATCAACAATTTGTACATCTTTTATTCTGACAAACTCTTGTCCAGCGTTAAGCATTAATTCTATGTTTTTTATTTCTTCTTGGACAATGTTTGCCTTTTCATCTTTTTTTATCTCTTCCAGCAGACTTCTTGCAAAACTTCTAGAAAAAGAAGAATAATATAATCTATTAAATGATACGTCGCAATTCTCTACAAGCTTAGTTTTATCCAAGCCTAATTTATTTATAACAGAGAGGATTCCCTCTCCAGGTATTCTATCGTGCCTAATAAATTTCTTATGATCAACTTGATTTTCAACAGTTGTCTTTAATTTTTCTCTTTTTTTTAGTTCATCAAAGCCTATTATCTCCATGAAGTCTTTGTAAAATGGAGCAGGAATATCTAATCTGTATTCATCCCCGTCAGTTCTTAAATAAGAATATATCCCCAATCTAGCAAGAAGATAGGTTAGCCCTTCTGCAAGTTCTTTAGAATAAGTTTTATAACTTAACCCGCCACTTATGGTGCCATCTCCATCAAAAAGTCCCTTTATAAAAGAGGCTATTACTTTATCATCCGATTTAAATATAATCTCGGGCACTTTTACTATTCTGTTTTTCTTTCCTATGGGAATCCCAAATACTTTATTGAAAAAGTAAGGTGCAAAGATATTGCACAAATAAATTCTTGTATCCTTATAAATGGAATCGCATTTACCGAAAACCCTCAGCAATTTTTCTTTTACGGAATTTCTAAATCCTTCTTCAAAGCATGAAACATCAATTGCCTCTTTTGATAGATGGCCGTCACTTACCAGTGCCCCTGCAAGATAACCTAAGTCCTCGTCAATCTCTGATGGGACTTTAATAGTTTTGCTTCTGCCCTTGTTCCCGCCCCCATAAACATTAATTGATACATCACCCAAATTAGAAAAAGAAGGGGCGTTGTTTCGGTATAATTCATCTGCGATTTCAAAGGAAATAGAATTGCCTCTCGACATAACTTCGTAAAAGTAATAGCTACTTACACCATATTTTTGTGCAAGAGCATTTCTATATTTTCCATCAGAAGAGCTGTTATTTATCTCCGTAGCAACTAATTCTTTTACAGCAGGGCTATTAATTAAGCATATCTTCTTTATATAAGAAAAATCTTTTAACAAGGAATAAACATTAATCTTCTGCCTATAACCAAAGGCCTCAATCTTTTTTGGCATAGGGACATACATTCCGTTTTTCAAGTCTTTAGCCTCAACCAGATGCAAAGAGCTATCTGCTACATGGAATTTATGGTTTAAAGTTACATCTATCTCTCCCCCATCTTCAAAACTAATTTTTGCAAGCTTATTTGGAGGAGCTAATTTTATAATTGATTTTATCCTTGAATCTTTTTGCTCCAGGGTCTTTTCATCAACTCCGCAACAACTAATATTTGAGACATCTACAATTTCGTTTCCATATTCAAGTTTGTGCCCAAAATTATTCTTTGATTCCTCAAATAATTCATTGACTTTTTTTATTCTCCCATCGCTAAGCTGAACATGCCCGTCCTTAAAGCACATCGTAGGTCCATGAGAAGTAATGTCTTGCGTATAGGTTGCGTTCACACGACTTCCGTCGGGCAAAGTTCCATCAAGCAAAGGTTCAGAATAAGACACATATTTTCCAGCTCTTTGCGCAAGCTTTTCAACCAGGCTTGAAAGCTTGTCAATATCTTTGAATATCAAATTCGTCCGGACATTTCTGTAAAGTCTATGAACAACATAAACTGGCGTGTTAATGCCGTTGCATTCTATATCCTCAATAAAGTAATCTCTCAGCAAAGGCTCTATTTCATTTAGCCCTATAAAATCCCTGTATAAATAATAAAATATTTTTTCAAAACTGCTCTCATCTATCTGCAAATTAAGCTCGTTTATAAGGAACTTTGCGGTTTTATCAATGTAGTTAATCATTTTGTCGTTGGTCCTTTCAGCCACTACATTTATGTTGATTAGCTCAAGCATCGCGTCTTCAAGTCTTTTCAAGTGCGCTTTTTCCCCTTCACTTAATTGAGGCTCTTCAATATCATACACCAAGTCCCCGGAAGAGCTGTCCCAATGAATGTGAGAGCTGGCATAAGGAGCGATTAAAGAATATCTAATATCGATTTTAGTCTTATCACTAAACTTCGGCAAAGCCGGAATTGGCGGATTTGGATTTATTTGTACGAGCATTTTCACCTCTGAATATAAAACTGGAAAAGTTTATTTAAACCTATCTCTCCAAGGTTTAAATAATGGCTTGATGAATTTAGCGCCAAAGATGTCTAACCGGCATGATTATCCATAATAACGCTTGTTGGCAGGAGCATCAAATCCCCGCACAATTGATCTTGCAAAATATTTCTCATTTGTTAATTCTGCATAGTGCCATATTGTCTTGTCACAGGGAGATTCATTATAACAAAGGCAATGTTTATTGACGTGATGCCATAACAGGAGGGGCATTGTTAATATCAAAGTAATTAGTTAATTGTAATCCAATTTTATCCCTCCGTGATATCTATCTGAATTTTCCCATTAGACTGGATTCCGTTGTTCCAGATAAATATATTGTAAGGGATTTTAGCAGGGCCAAACTTCTCAACTTTATCCTGCATGTCAAAAGTAATATCGTGCTTATAGCTCATATTCAAATAAACAGCGTAATCCTTAGTTAATTTATAAGTTGTTACATTGACTCTTCCAATTCGAATGGAAATTCCGGGTTCAGAATACATTGACTTGCTGTTGGCAAGCGCATATCCTATGATGTCATTTGCGCCATCGATATAAATCTCGCCCTTGCTCAAAGTCAGCTCAACCTTTCTTCTATTTCCTGGAGAATCCAAAACCTCATTTATTTTGCCGTCAATTACATTCAGCGAGTCTATTGTCTGCTCGATTGTCGACCTATCTCTAAACTCTCGAACTTGGGGCGTTAAAATAGCAAGCACTAATCCAATCAAAGCAAGACCTATAAGAGTGTAAACAACTGTTTCAATCCAGACTTGCCCTCTTTTTTCAATCATTTTTCTAGGAACTAAAACCAACATTTAAACAAGGAACAAACTCAACAGCGTCAGTAACTTCGCAGACTTTTCCTGATGCAGTCGTCGGAGCAATTTCAGCTCTGGCGTATTCTGCGTTAGCAACATAAGTCATCTGCTCCCCGGCCTGTGATGGAAATCCTAAAGCAGTGCCGCCATAGACCCCCCCGGCCCCAACTTTCCTAACATCAGCCAAAGTGGCTGCAGGAGTATTAGCATTAATATCATAAACCACAGAGCTATCATCGGTCTTAATCAAGGAAATTCTTGCTCCCTTCACAGCATCTTTCTTCAATTTTATAGAAAAGCCTGTTTCCAAAGGTGTTGAAGTTTGATAGCAGTTAAATTTGCTTTCTGCAAATTCTATTCCATCTAAAACATCGAGGCACTCCTTGCTGTCACCGAGCTTATCTCTAACAAAAGGCAAAACAAAAGCCATAATCAATCCTGCAAGCACAACAGTAATCACCAGCAGCAGCATTGTCGCAATAACAGGGCTGACGCCCTTTTTATTAATCAAGCCTCTTTTTATCATCTTAGAGAATGCAAAACTTAGTTTTTATATCTTTTTGAATCAAAAAAACTTTACGTTTCTTGTTTAGTTTTATAGAACTTTGGCGTAATCAAAAATGCAATTAATTAAATGTGCGGGGGTCTTTGCTCTTTAGTTCAGATA
>CAYJRP010000004.1:0-22475 GCA_964372675.1 Candidatus Woesearchaeota archaeon
ACACTGGCTTTAAAGGTCTTTAACTTTTTACATATCACTCTAACTTGACAGTATCGCATCAGGTCTAGGCCCATTTTAATAATTGTTTAAGCTCAAGAAGGTCTTTTTCTCTTAACTCTTCATGAAAATAAAGTCCAACAAAAATGCTTTGTTTTTCATATTTATTCCAGGAGTCAAGCGCTAAACTGAACTTCCTTAATCATTTCATTCCCATCAACATTCATCTTCCTGATAATCTTGCCTTTTCGCACAGCGTTCTCGCGCATTTTTACAGGGTCTGGCTCGTTTTTTGGAATTTCAATATCTTCAATTAAGAAAGTATGTGCCATCTTAACTTGCTTAAAATTATTTATGTCAAAAAGCAAAGCTTTTGCAAGCTCTTTATTGTCTGTCTTTAACTTGCAAAAGTCTGCCTTTGGAGCATCTTCTCCGCTTGTTGCCGGCTTGCCGGACTTTGGCGCTTTTGGTTTTACTTTAAGTTCTGTCCCTTCAGCTGAAAAACTTAGTCCTATGAATGCTCTAGGCAATTTATCGCATAAAGAAATTATTTCATTACCCGACATCTCTGTGTCTAGAACGTATTTCTTAACGCCAGCAAATTGCTTTTTGTCAACAAATTTAACAACACCAGTCAAGTCTCTAGTTGAAACAATAACGCCTGCAACCTTTGTCTTATTTTCCCCAAGAAGTTCAGCAACAGCGCGGGCAAACTCCCCCGCAAACTCCCCGGAAGTGTTAATTGAGTATTTTCCATTCGAGGATTTTGCTTCAATCAAAGCGCGATTGTCAAACTTCCCGCGGCTGAATTTCTCAAATTGCAAGTGCACAAGGTCGTCAGTTTTGCCGTCAAACAACTTTTTTATAAAAAATTCCATCTCTTACTTCGGAAAATTTAGTTTATAAAACTTTCATTTAACTAATTAATAAATCTTGCGCCCAGATTACTGATTTAAAACAGTTATCAAAATATTTCCAAGGTCTGCATGAATCCACCAAATAGAATAGATTGTTAATTCTTCATTTTATTAAAAGATACAAATCTTTATAATCTCCATGCTTAATTTTAAATCGTGGTAGAAGTTCGTGCTTACACAGATGCAGACTATAAAGCAGTGAAACGCAATTTGGAAGAAGGGGATTTATTTAATGCGGATATTGATACACAAGAGAGATTGCATAGGAAGATAATAGAACGACCTGGCTCAATTCTAGTTGCCTCTGTCGGCGATGAGGTTGTGGGAAGCGCTTATCTTTTGGAAGATCCTTGGAATTCTTTTATATTTCGTCTTGCAGTTAGAAAAGATTTTAGAAGGCATGGGATTGGGGCATTGCTTATGGATGAAGCAGAGAAAAAATTGCGTGAAAAAGGGGCAAATAATGTTTCTTTATTTGTAAGAGAAAATCATTCAGAATTGCAAGAGTGGTATAAAAAAAGAGGTTACGCCAGGTTACCTATCTTACACCAAGGAATGCATAAAGATATCTAAAAGATTGACTTCAACACCAATTGAACCCTCACCAAGCTTTATATATTTAAAATCACCTTTAAGAATATGACTCTAACATATCAAGATGTAAAAAGAATGGTTGTTGCTTTTGTAATACTTTTATTGGTTGTTTTATGTTTTTTTGTCATCAAGCCTCTTTTGCTTACAATAGTTGCCGGCTTGCTGCTGGCTTATCTTTTCAATCCGATTCACAAAAGAGTTATTAAAATAGTGAGAGAAAAAAACACGGCAACTTTAATCGTCTGCGCTATTGTTATTATCATAATTGTCCTGCCTTTATGGTTCTTAATTCCAATAGTGATTCAGCAGCTCTTTGATTTCTTCAACGTAACTCAAAACATAGATTTTTCGGCGATAGTGACAAAAGCGTTTCCAGTGGCTTCAGAGGACTTCAAGCAAAGCATAACTTCAGCAATTTTCAAATTCATAGGAGACTTGACATCCAAGTCAATAAATTCACTGGTAAATATTCTGCTTAACATTCCAACAGTTTTACTGCATCTTGCAGTTATAATTTTCGTATTTTTCTTTTCTTTAAGGGACCAGAAAGAGCTTGGGGAGTTCGTAACAGGAATATCTCCATTCAGAAAAGACAAGGAAAAAATTCTGATCGAAAGGTTCAAGGATATAACCTCATCCATCTTATTTGGATACATAGCAGTGGGAATCCTTCAGGGCATTGTTCTTGGAATAGGCCTATGGTTGTTCGGAATACCAAGAGTCCTGACATTTACAATAATGGCAATATTTGCGTCCATCCTTCCTATGATAGGTCCATGGCTGGTTTGGGTTCCTGTTTCAGCTTACCTGCTATTTACAGGAGATGTGGGAAAAGCACTCGCATTTGCCCTATATGGGGGGCTTCTTGTCTCAACATTGGACAACTTCCTAAGACCCTACATAATAGCAAGAAAAACGAGAACAGCATCAGTGATAGTCCTGATAGGAATGATAGGCGGCCTAATTGCCTTCGGCCTGCTGGGAATAATCCTTGGTCCTTTGCTGCTTTCATACATGATAATATTTCTAAGAGCCTACAGAGATAAGACCTTGTCGGATATGTTCTCTTCAGAGTAAAATTAAGTTAAGAAGATTTTTATATCGGGAATAACAAATCATATTGTAAAATGAGGCTGAAATTAAAAAATTTTAAAATAAGCGCAGGAAAGCCAGTCGCCTTTCTTAACGAATCTGACGCAACTAAGCTGGGCCTGCACACTGGAGAAAGAATTATCATAAGTAACGGCGAGAAGCTTATAGCCGTAATAGACATAACAAAGGGCGTGATAAAAAAAGGAGAAATTGCCGTTTCACAGGAAATATGGGATAGAATGAAGATTAATTTTGAGAAATTTCTCGACATTTCTCTCCCCCCGATGCCAGAAACCCCAAGTATTCTTAGGGATAAAGTCGGATGCAAGTCTTATTCTCAAGAAGATCTAAACACGATAATGGCAAACATAGCGAACAACTCTTTAACAGACGCTGAAATAGCTTATTTTGTCTCTGGCGTGTCTAATTGCGGAATGTCTATGAAGGAAACAATTTTCCTAACTAAAGCAATTTTTAACACAGGCAAAAAACTTACATGGGGAAGCGAGAAAGTAGCGGATAAGCACAGCATTGGCGGAATTCCCGGGAATAGAACAACTCCAATAGTAGTCTCAATATGCGCCGCAGCAGGAGTTCTAATGCCCAAAACATCCTCAAGAGCAATAACTTCAGCAGCAGGAACAGCAGATAGTGTTGAGTCGATAGCCAAAGTTGACCTGTCGATTGAAGAATTAAAGCGAGTAGTCAAAAAAACAGGAGGATGTTTAGCATGGGGGGGTTCTCTGGGACTTGCGCCTGCAGATGACAAGCTAATCAAAGTTGAAAAACTTCTAAGACTGGATCCGCAGCCGCAATTAATTGCTTCAATACTTGCCAAAAAACTTGCGGCGGGAAGCAAGTATGTTTTGATAGATTTGCCTTACGGAGACGGCGCAAAAGTCAGTTATTCAGAAGGCAGGAAACTCAAAAAAATATTTGAGCAAATTACAAAAAAATTACACTTAAAAGTAAAAGTAGTTCTAACAAAAGGAGATGAGCCAATAGGAAACGGAATAGGCCCATCTTTGGAAATGAGGGACATAATAAGAGTTTTAAGCAGAAATAATCCTCCTCAAGACCTGGAAAAAAAGTCATTGTTTCTTTCAGGCTTAATTTTGGAAATGACAGGCAAGGTAAAGAAAGGCCACGGTATGAAAAGAGCAAAAGAAATTCTTTATTCAGGAAAAGCTTTTGAAAAGTTTTTAGAAATAATTAAGGAACAGCAAGGAGACATAAACAGGCTTCGCTTTGCCCCTTACAGCCACGCAGTTATATCGACAAAAGCAGGAAGAATAACAAGAATAAAAAACAATGATATAAATTACCTGGCAAGAATAGCTGGATGTCCATTAGACAAAGAAGCCGGACTATATTTGTTCAAGCACAAAGGCGAAAGAGTAAAAAAAGGCGAGAAATTGCTGACAATTTATGCTGAAACCCCCCACAAGCTAAGAGAAGCAATAGAATTCTATAAAAAATTAGAGCCAATTATCATCTCCTAATATATCAATATTTTTATAAATCCAACACATAAGTAATAATATGGATAAAGGAAAAGGGCCAACTTACACAGGGCAATTAGTGGACTATATAAAAAAGAATCTTAAGAAGGGCTACACTAAGGAATCATTAAAATGGGCTCTTGTGAATCAAGGACATTCAAAAATCGAAATTGAAAAAGCCTTCAAGCAAGCCGAAGATGACTTGGCTCGTGAAGCCCCAATTATGAAAACCAAGCCCGAAATTAAATATGAAGCTTATGATGCAAGCAACAACCCAATTCCTGCCAAGAAATCTTTCTGGCAGAGATTTTTCGGATAGCTATTCAAATGATATATTACATAGGATTTCTTCCAGATAAAAATTTCCAAGCCTATTACAGAGAGGTTATTGCAGAAATCTGCGACGAGCTGGAATTGTCAGATCTTAAAAATAAAGAAAGGATTGCGCACATTACCCTAAAGTCTCCATTCGAAAGAAAAAGCGAAAAAGATATCGTAAGAACTATTGATGATTTTGTTCAAGATCAGGAAAGCAGCAATCTTATTGTCAAGGGCGTAGGTCAATTCAACAATGAAATCTTATATTTTGGAGTTCAGCCAAATTCCGAGTTAAAAGAAGCGACAAGGAATCTTTTATACAAATTAAAACTGCTTGGAGACGTGCCATTTGATAAAACATGGGACACAGAGAATAAAACATTCCACATAACTTTAGGAAAAAGAAGCGAAATGGAAGGTAAATTTGACGATGTTTATTCTTATGTTAGAAAAGCGGGATTCCCAGAAAAGCGAATTAAGTTTGATAATTTGACAATATTCAAAAAAGATTGCGGAAAAACAACCGCTTTTTCATCTCATACATTCCATAAATAAAATGAGCTAGTTTCTATTTATAATTTCTTCTCCGTCTATTAAGTTAACTATGGTGCTTGGCTTGCCTTCTAGAAGTCCCTCATCTATAAAATAGTCTATTTCTTCATACATCTTTAAATCTAAATCATTCAAACAAGTAATTGGCTTTTCTCCAGACAAGTTGACTGAAGTTGTGATAAATGGCTTTCCAAATTCTTCAATTACTTTAGAGAACCAATTGTCAGGAATCCTAGCTCCCAAAGTACCGTCTCCATTGTTTACTTTACTGCTAATTGCCGATTGATTTTTTAATCTTAATATCAAGGTGTACTTGCCAGGTAATTTATCAATCCACTTTTTTGCATCTCTAGTAACAATACAATTACTATTAATCCAATTTTTATTAGGAACAATGACTGAAAAAGGCTTTGCATCTCTTTTCTTTATAGACCTTATTTTTTCAATAGACTTAGCGTTAGTAGCATCACAGCCAATTCCATAAATAGTGTCAGTAGGATAAATGAACACTTTGCCTTTTTGCATTTCTTTTATGAAAAATGCCTTTCTCTTTAGAAATTCTTGTTTACTTACTATTTCCATAAAAACGCCGCTGCCCGGAATCGAACCGGGATATCCCGAAGGAAAACAGTTCTCAAGACTGTCGGAGTACCATTGTCCCACAGCGGCTTACAATTATACGACTAATCACCCTTTTAAAAGTTATTTATGGAGAATCACTCTGTTGTCGCAACACTAGTGTATCCATTATTTACTGGAGGGACATAGTTTCCAACAATGAAATCCATCTCAGGGGGTGAACCGCAATTTCCAGAGAAACACCCACTCATAAAAACAGCAAATGTATATTTTGTATCTTTAGGACTCTCAGGAATAATGAGGGTGAATTCATATTCATAGTCCTGTAATGCTTTAACATTACTAACTTCAAAGGGGAGTCCTTCAGTTATTCCCTGAGTAATTGGTTCTATTCCAATTTGATAAAGCCAAGGTTGTATTTTTGCATCTTCTATATTATCGCTAGATGAAAATTTTAACCCCATTACAATTTTATCCCCTGCATTAACATTTGCATATGGGACCCTATATATCGGAAACTTCAAGTTTAAATTAAGCACTTCTAGTTTGATTTGGACTGGACCCGTTGGAGCACTAGAAACCACAATATTGTTGTCCTCCGTTCTTTGATCAGAATTTCCGATTACTGAGTTTCCTTTATTTGTCTCTGCTTCCTGATTAGAGCTTTCAATTAAAGGATTATTCTCATTCTGCAAACTGACTTTGCGATCTCCGAGATTAACTAAGAGGACGACAAGTATTGCAAAAATACTTAGCCCTATAACAAGAAAATTTATTGATTTCCCACGCATCAAACAAGGAACTCTTTTTGGTATTTAAATTATATGAAGACTTCAATCTCTGTAGAACTAATAAGTATAACTAAAAAATAATTTGGCTAACTAAAAAATAAAATAAAATGTTTAGCCAAATAGTGATGCAAGTCCTGCCGCAGATTCCGCAGGCTTTTCTTCTTCCTTCTTCTCTTCTGCCTTTGGTGCATGTGCGCTTGCGCCAGCACTAGGTGCTGCAACAGCAACATTTGCATTTTCAAGTTCAGCTCCGATGTCCACTCCTTGCAAGCTTGCAAGCAATGTCTTTATCTTCGACTCGTCTACTTGAGAGCCAGTTGCATGAATAACCTTTTTCAAGTTCTCTTCAGTTACTGGCTGTCCTAGCTTGTGAAGTAAAAGACAGGCGTATATGTATTCCATTTTGTTTAATTTCCTCCTGTTTCTTGTTTAGTTGATTGTGCTAGTGAACTGGTTCTAAATAATTGTAAATCATTTAAATCCAAGACTGAATAAAACCCTCTTCTTGTTCCATCCGTTCCTGTAATTCTAGCGATAAGTAAATAGGAGTAACTATCTGCCAATCTTGAAGGGCTCTCTATTTCTACATTCAATCCACCCCCATAAGCGCGAATTAATTGGCTAACATGAACGCTCCTTAATCTTGCAGTTCTATTCATTGGTCTTTCCCTCCGAATTTTTTTCCATAAGTCTATGGATAGCTTTTTCTTCCATAACAGCCTTAGCGATAAAGTATCTTATTGTCTTGTCGCTTGGATATTTTATGGCAATAGCAAATCCAAGAGCTTTTTTTATCATTTCTTTCAATGCTTCAAGAGTTCCATGTTTGTCTATGATAATGTTGGTGTAAACTTTCTCTTCTTTTGAATCATAAGCAGCTATAGGCAAGAAGCCAACTTTAATTGGATCAATCCCTAGTTTGCTAAGAACACTTGCAACATTATTTTTAAGAGGCTCGCCTTTCTTGGCAACAACAGCGCCCTTTGTAATCTCCAGTTTTCCTTCTTTAACAGCTATCTTCAATCCAACAGCGCTTAGTTCAGAAATAGCTGGACCCGCAACTAAGTTCGTTGGCCCCGGTTCTATTGAAATGTCCTCGGGAGCAATGTCCCCTGCCTTTGCTTTTCTATTGCTCTGGTAGTCTAAAAGCAAAGACGCGAGAGCAAAAGAATCCATATCAGAAAACATTACAGCGTAGTCAGCATCAATGCTCCGCTTTAATTCTTTTATAGCTCCTTTCTCCATGCTTTCAATTGCTCTGTTAATAATGCTCTTTTTAGCAACCATTACTTCCGCCTTTCCCCGCAATTTCTTTTTTATTTCGTGGAATTGTTTTCCAGGCAGACCTTTAGAAGAAGCAATAAATATTGTCCTGCTGCTTGACATTCTCATAGCCAGCTCTTTCACTAGTTCTTTCTTTGCTTCCGGAATCGGCTTTTCACGAACAGATTTCTTTACGGATTTCATTTGATTTCAACCTCCAACGGCTTTGTCATTGTAAACTTAATTAACGCCTTGCGAACATTTTCTTTCTTTGTAGGCAGCGAGTTTACCAGACCATCATAAATTGCATTAGTATTCGCAATAATTTCCTCATCTTTCATGTTTGTCTTGCCAACAGAAATCTTAACGCTTGCTTCCTTGACTCTTATCTTGGCAGATTTAGCAATTCTGTCTAAAAGAGCTTTTACATCTGCGTCATTGTCATTCATTAAAACTCCAAGCTGTGGAGATGGCATTTTTCCAGTGGGCCCGAGAATCTTGCCAAAAGTTGTAGCAACAGACGGCATTAGTGAACTGTGGGCAATAAAGAAGTCGTAATCTTTGACCAGATTCTTCAGTAGTTTTTTATCGCTATACTTTGGAAAGTCAGGTTTCATTATTGTTCTTACAAGCTCGCTTTTTTTAGTCAAAAAGCCGCAAACTTTCTTTTCTTTAAACTGATGCGGCAAGCCAACAATAACAGAAATATTATGCTTTCTCAAATCAATGCCCTTTAGATTTACAATTAAATCAACACTTTGGTCAAACTTTCTGGCTTTTTCCTTTCTAAGCTCTTCTAATGCTTTTCCTATTTCCATTTTGGTATCTCCTGCGTTATGTCTCAAAACCCCCAGAATATCTGAAGCTTGAGTACGTAGTTTAGCGATACATTGTTTGGCATTTTTTGGTTTATAAATATATCTTAGTAGTACTGTAGCTACTATAAAGTTACTATCATAGAAAGCTTTAAATACGCGAAATTTTGTCTTTTTCCATGATAAAGGCAATAACTCGCTTTATAACAGGCAAGATTCTGGGAACCGGTTTAGCCACAGGCAGGGCACTAGACTCAACGATAGTTACGCCTTTGTTCGAAGATGAACTTGCTGACAGAATAGAGAAGAGATGCGGAAGATTCTATTTAGCCGAAGAGGCAGCACAAAGAGTGCAGCGGGGGCAATACCACCAGTTGTCGCAAGAAGGGCTTTATACAAAAGAAAGAGTAATTTGCATCCCAAGGTCTGAAAATTTAATGGTAAGGAGCCTTCCAGCGAATCCAACCCCTGAAGATGTTTATTTAGCTCTAGAAAATTCGGTGAGATTTCCAAGAGAAAGAACAGTTATTCCAACAAAAAGATTTGCAGATGAAGAGATAACTGCATGGGGATTTGGAAAAAATGCCAGAGTTTATGGAGAATTTTTAGATTTTTGTAATATAAAAGAAATGCCACTGCATCCCGCAGATAGCAATTACGTGGACACTTTAGAAACACCCTTAATAAGACGGGTTTGGTTTGATGGAGTTCACGGCTGGTCCGCAATTCACGCAAATTAATTATTCATCTTTCCAAGATATTCTTTGATTCTCTCAACTGTCTGCGGAATCAAAAATTGTTCAATCTTTTTTTCAAAGATTTCTGACAAAGGCTCAAATTCAGAAATCCTGTACAAATTATTTTTTTTGTCCACAAGCATTAAATCCCTAAGTCTTTTTAGCTGTCTTCTTATATTGCTTTCAGCAATTCCTTTATCCTCAAGAGAATTTTCTTTTCTGTGCCTTTTGACAAGCTCTTGTATCTGCACAGAAGTTAGTTCATTCTTCTGCTTTCGCGCTTCTTCCAAAATAAGCAGAACATCAACAATAACATCCCTTGAGTCACCAGGTTGAAGCAGCCCCATGCTCAAGCATACTTTTCTCACCAGTTCGCGTTTCGAAGAATCATAAGGCTTTTCATACTTTCTCAAAGTTATTTCAGCTAGCGGGAAATCTTTAACCATATTTAAATTCCTCCTCCAGTAATGGAATTTAAATGCTTGAGAATTTTAGAAATTCTCAATGTTTTCAACTCTTTCTTCTGATATGAGCGTAGGCGAATAGTAAGAGTTGAAAGCTGATTCATACAAAATTTCAAGAACAATAATCATTATAAATGTAATTGTTAAACACAATACAATGGAATTGGTAGCTTTTCTCGGAAATGACAAAGAAACATGGGGGCAAGTTACTGCCCTGATGAACAGAGGCGAATGGGAAAAAATTATTCTAGTTAAATCAAAAGATTCTGATGATTACTCCGCTTCTAAAGAAGCAGAAACAATTATAATAGACACAACAAAACCATTAACAGAGATAAAGAATGAATTAATGCAAAAACTAAAGCAAAAGTTATCTGGTTTTGATGCGCATCTTTCAATTGCATCTGGAAATGGAAAAGAACATATGGCTTTAATCTCGGCTTTGCTTTCAATTCCCGTAGGAATACGCCTTGTAGTTTTTACAAAAAACGGAATTGAATTTATCAACTGATATTTTTAACAATAGACATTAAATCTCTAACTCGCTGCCTGTCAACCAGAGCATTAGTATCTCCATTCTTGAAATAGTTTCCAACAATTGCTCCATCAACAAGGATAAATTGTTCGCAAGCATTTTCAGGTTTTAATTTCTTCGACAACTTGGCTTATGGTTTTTGGACCTCGGAGCGGAGTGTTTGGATAAATTAGGAAAAGTATTAATATATACGTTTGACTGATTTATTAATGGAAAATAGAAAATTGGGCGTGGTGCTGATTATCATAAGCGTTTTAATAGGAGGTGTTTTTATTTATTATGCTAATAAATTATCTGAACAGTCTATTGCTCTCGGATGCTACAACGATCCAAAGTGTTTTGCTGTTGAAAAAGGAATTTCTATAAGCCATATTGCTGTGGGAATATTTTCTTTTATTTTGGCTCTTGGTTTTTATTTGTTATTCTTTAATAAAACAGAGAAAGCGATTCTTGAAAAACTTGAAAAGGATAAAAATCAAAAAATTGAAGACTCTAAATTTGAAATGCTGCTGAAAGCTTTAGATCCTTTTGAGCAGAAAGTAATTAAAGCGGTTAGAGAACAGGACGGAATTACACAAGGTACTTTGAGATTAAGAACTGATATGTCAAAAGCAAAATTAAGCTATGTTCTGCAGGAATTAGAGAGAAGAGGAATTGTTAAAAGGGTTGAGAAGGGAAAGACACTTTCTGTTTATTTGAAAGTGTAAAATGGATGTTAAAAATGTTGAGATTTTTTATTCAAAACAAGCCAAGTTTTACAATTTTACGAGAAGATTCTTTTTGTTTGATAGAAAAAAAGCAATTAAATTGCTAAATATAAAACCAAAGGATAAAATTCTGGATTTTGCCTGCGGCACTGGAGTAAATATCAGTTTATTGATTAAAAATAATCCTAGTGGAAATATCTTCGGGATTGATTATTCGAAGTCAATGCTTGAAATAGCGAGAAAAAAATATCCTAAAGTAAAATTCATAGAAAGAGATGTTTCCAAATTTTATTTTAAGAAAAAATTTGATAAAATTATCTCTGCATATTCTATCACAATTATAGATGACTGGAAGAATGCAATTATTAATGCCAAAAAAAGTTTAAATAAAAACGGCAAGATTGTTATCTTAGATTTTTACAAATGGCAATGGCCGATAAAATATTTTTATCCTTTGTTCAAATGGTGGCTTCTTAAACATGGAGTTGACCCAGAAAAGGAAATAATTCCGTTTTTACAAAAACATTTTAAAATAGTTAATGTTTATGTGCTAAATTCGGGTTATAATTTTATTGCTGTTGTAGAAATGCCTTTCAATTAGACCGATTTTTGCAAAATGCCCTTATGAACGTTCTAAAGCCCAATTTTGGGTGTTTTAGCCGTTTTTAGCATAGCCGTTCAGACCCTAACTTTTATAAAGACTATTCCTTACGTTTTCTTATGGAAACATTGAAAGGAGGTATAATATAATGACTGACGAAACAAATAGTACGATCACCATCAAGAAAGACGCTTTGTGGAAATACGCAACATTTACATTGATTGGAGTGGTAGTTTTAATGCTTGCTTTTTTTGTGCTGCCTGGCAGGAGTACGACTGGAAATGTAGTCGCAAATAATCCGTCGCCAACAGCGGCACCCCAACCGTCAGCAGTTCAGGTTAGTGAAGACGACGACCCAATACTCGGAGATAAAAATGCTCCTGTGACAATTATTGAGTTTTCCGATTATCAGTGTCCGTTCTGCCGAAAGTTCTGGCAGGAAACGCTGCCAAGCATTGAAAAAGATTATATCACGGATGGGAAGGTAAAATTAGTGTATCGCGACTTTCCCCTAGGGTTCCATGAGGGTGCAATTCCGTATGCAGAAGCAGCGAATTGTGCACGAGATGAGGGAGGAGATGAAGCCTACTTCAAAATGCATGATAAAATCTTTGAAGAGCAGAATGTTTTAGATGGAGGTTCTGTGAGTTCCACTGTATCTTATGTTGGAGTTGATGCTTTGAAAAAATGGGCTAAAGATATTGGGTATAACATTGATTCATGTCTTGACTCTGGAAAACATGCGAGCGAGATACAAAAAGATCTCAGCGATGGGAGTGCAAGCGGCGTTCAAGGAACGCCAGGATTTTTCATTAATGGCAAACCTCTTTCAGGAGCTCAACCATATTCGGTCTTCAAACAGCTGATAGATAGTGAACTATAAATTTATTTATTATTTTTATTTTTTGATTTTATTATAATGTAAGATGGCAGAAAAGACAAGATGCGAAATTTGCAATAGAACCTTCAAAAATGAGGAAGGTTTAGCTATGCATAATACTGCCAAGCACACAGAAGGTATAGAAAGGGACAAGCCTAGTGCTCAAAAGAAAAGCGATGGTAAACGCCTTTCCCCCAAGAAAATACGAAATTGGTGTATAATACTGGCAACCATTACACTCCTTATTTGGGGAATAATAGCCCTCATCCCAAATAGCGGCGGGCTGCCCCCCACAGATATTAGAGGGCATATAGAATCAAATCCTCCTTCGCATATTTTGAAAAAACCTATGCGCCTTGAGATTCAGAAGCATATGTTAGAACATGTTGACGGCATTGAGGGAGGCCATGTGGGAGTTATAATTAATTACAACTGTGAAGAGTATGTATGTGAAAGCGATTTAATAGAAAACTTGGAGAGCTTTGCCGGCCAGTACGATTATGTGTATGTTGCACCATTTAAAAAAATGGAGGTAAAAATAGCGCTGACAAAATTAGGCAGGATTCAGACATTTGAAGAATATGATGCTGAATCAATAAAACAATTCATTGAATTTTAATATGAAAAATAGTATTAATAATATACGCAAAATAGTTATCCAGCGAAGATACTTTATTTTTCTGCTATCGGTATCCTTTATGTTTTTTATTCTCAATGTCATAATAAAAAATGTCAGGGCTGTTAAAGGCATATTCTCTACTGGTTTATTAAACGCTTTACTTTTTTTGGGCAGGCTAGTTATTGGATTTAAGGAAACTATTCCCATAAGCATTTTTATTGCAGTTATTGTAATAAGCTTGCTTACAGGGCTATTTTTTACTACTGTGCTCTATAAAGTAGTTGCTATACGAAAAATAAATGGGCAATTGGGGTTATTAGGCACCGCGGGTATCTTTTTAGGAATTTTCATTCCTGGCTGTGCCGCATGTAGCGTCGGTGTACTGGGAATTCTGGGCTTTACTGGAGCTTCACTGGGACTTTTACCTCTTAAAGGGTTAGAGTTACAAATCATTTCTATTTTTCTCCTAATTTTTGGAATTTTATACATTTCTCGCAATATGCCAAATTCCTGCTCGGTAAATTCATTACTTAAGAAAAGATTATAAATCTGTTTATTATAATAAGTAGGTATTAAAGGAGCATGATGGTACGATGAAAAAAATAATTGTTTTGTTATTTATTTTTTTGCTGCTAACTGGATTTGTTTTTGCTCACGGTGGAGAAGTTGAAGAAGAAAAAACCGCCTTAAATTTAACAAATCCGGTTCTTTATGTTGCTTTTTCTTTTTTATGGCTTGTGATTTTTACAGCCTATTTAATAATTAAAAGAAAAGAATTTGTCGTTGATGAAGAATTAGGTGAGAAAAAAAATAACAGAAAAGCAAAGAAAATTGTTTTCTTGCTGATGACTGCGCCGGTTATTTTATCAACGTTATACCTTGGAGGGCATACGGTTTACGAGAATTTCACGTCTATAAGCGGAGGACCCGTGCACTGGCATGCCGATTATCAAGTCTGGGCTTGCGACAAGAAGCTTGAGCTTATTAACCCTGAAGGAATCACAAACAGAATTGGCTCTGCTGTTCTTCATGAGCACGATGATGACAGGATTCATATAGAGGGAACTGTCACCGACTGGAGAGATATAACTCTTGGCCAATATTTTAAAGTCATTGGAGGAGAGCTCTCAAATGGGCACCTAGCTTACCCTGCTGAAGACGGCACTGTTAATTATAAATCGGGAGATTTGTGCAATAATGGCTTAGGGGTCTTGAAAGTATATGTGAACGGAAAGAGGGTTAGCGATTATGAAAATTATTTGGTTTATCCAGATTCTTATGTTCCTCCGGGGGATTGCATTATTGTGAAATTTGATTCTGATGAAAGCAATGAAACAGATATCCTATGTGATACCTGGACAGTAGAAGGATGGAATTACGGCAATTTTGTCAGAAGAGAAGTGAAAATAGGAGATAAAATATGGCAGTAGAAATTTCTTTGCCAACATTAGGGACTGTTTTAACAACAGCAGTTATCGACTCTATAAATCCTTGCGCAATTGGGGTCTTGATTTTGCTTTTCTCAACACTTATTGTTACTAAGAGAAAAGAAAAGATGCTGAAAATAGGGCTGCTTTATATTGGGGCAGTTTATATCACTTATTTCCTATTTGGGCTGGGATTAATAGCATTTTTATCATCAATACCAATTACTTGGGCAGAATACATTTCCATATTTGTTGGGGTAATTGTTGTTTTTGCTGGAGTTAGCGAAATTAAAGATTACTTTTGGTATGGGGAGGGTTTCTCGCTTGCCATTCCCCATAAATACGCAAAGAAAATAAAGGAAAAAATGGCAAATCTATCTCTTTGGACAGCTGTTTTGCTTGGCGCCTTTGTCGCAGCAGTTGAGCTGCCGTGCACAGGAGGACCATATTTAGCCGTAACTTTATTGCTTGCACAGAACTTCAATCTTGCCGCATTTTTGATGCTGATAGTGTATAATATAATTTTTGTGATGCCTTTGCTAATCATACTGTTCATGGCCGTATTTGGAGTTAAACTGCAGAACATACAGAGATGGAAGCAAAACAACAAGGCTTACATGAGGTTATTCACAGGCATAATACTTATATTGCTTGGATGGCTATTGATATTGATAGCAAATGGAACTATTAACTTAAATTGATAATGGCAAACATAAAAAAAGAGTGCATTGTAAAAAGAAAGGGGCATCAAGAGGCTTATGACAATAGGAAAGTGTACGCGTCGGTGTATGCTGCCGCGCTTAACTGCCATTATAGCGAGAAAAAAGCTGAAAAGATTGCTAGCCAAATAACAAAAAAAATTGCTGCATGGATTAAAGGCAAGGGGTGTGTTGATTCAAAAGAAATAAGAAAAAATATCATAAGCAACTTAGAAGATGAGGATGTTGCCCTTATGTATAAACATCATTTGGATTTGTCTTGATGTGTTTAATTTGTCAAAGGACCAAGTTGAAACTAGTTTTAGATATTGGTGTTTCAATTCCTCTGCCATGGCCGGCAGTCACAATTGCATCGCACTTGGCCATCCCTTCAGCAATATCTTCCTCAAGAGACTTGCCTGAAGGTTCTTGATATTTAAAACGCACCCCTCCAAGAACACACACATTAGAAAAGTCTTTTCTCCATTTATCATAATGTCCGATAGAAATTGCAGGTTCTTGAACACTATCAAATTGCACAAACTTGGCGCCATATCTTTCTGCAAATGCAAGGCCCATATAAGGATAGTTTCGAACATTCACACCCAAGGTCAGTTTGTTAAAACCAGAGGCAGCCCTAAAAACATTGTCTATATCAGCAACATCTCCATAAAGGTCATTAATAATTGCTCCGGACAAACCTTCCTCTGCGTAAATATCCAATTCAGAAAGCGCCCTTGACAAGCGCTCTTCTTTTTACCCCGCTAAATGTATCATTCCAATAATTGGTTTTTTCTGTGGAAAAATATCCCTGAAAGAAGAGCCCGTATGGCTCATAAGCTGTTTTTATTTTTAATAAGATCGGTGATTCTTAAATATATCCAAGAAGCCACTTGACCATCATGGCAATAATCAGAAGCAGGATAAACCAAGTAACTATCGCATAAGTTTTCTTAGCGACTTTCTCGTTATCTGCTGTTATTCCAAGCATTGTTAGATAGAAAAATCTTCCCCCATCAAGGATTGAAACAGGAAGCATATTCATTAAAGCAACTAAAATATTAATTACAACAATCCACCATAGCAAATCATAAATAAACTGCACAAAGCCCCCGTCCCAAGTTGTCGCATAATAAACATTAGGGTCCTTTATGTTGGCAAAGAACTTAGCGACTTTTCCCCTAAATCCTTGAAGATTAGAGCCATAAAATCCAACACCTAAGTAAGCTTTGCCGTTTCTTTCTCCCAAAGCAAGTTCATAGGATTTTTCAGAACCATCTTCTTGAATAGTTTTTATTTGAATCACATCGCCGGGCTGTTTTAACGCTAGGGCGTTGGACAGTTCATTATGGCTTCTTATCAGCTTATTATCTATTGAGGCAATTGCCCCTTGCAGCCCCGCCCTCAAAGCAGGCGAATCATCAAAGACAACTATCGCCTGGTTTTTCTGCAGGAATTCCAAAGAAAGAGAGTTGTTTGGAGCAAAATAAGTTTTTCCTCCGGCAGTTATTGAATTTAGGCCGGCAGAAGCAAATCCTGCAATTTCTTCCAAGCTTCCAACGCTGTGATTTCCAACCATTGTTATATCAGAAACATTTGCAATGCTTTGAGCATAAGTGTTGAATATCAAGCCGCCAGGTGTAAAACTAACAGCAAAAAAGCCCCACATGAGCAAACCAAATACAATAAACATCAGAACATTTGTGAAAGTTCCTGCAGCTAGAATTGAAAGCTGCTGCTTTTTCGGCGCTTTGGCCATCTTCTTTTCATCAGGCTCAACAAAAGCGCCGAAGAAAGGCCCGAAAAACGCAAGACCTGTTGTTTTGACTTTTATGTTCCAAAGTCTGGCAAATATTCCGTGCGCAAATTCATGTGAAACAGCTACAATGGCAAGAGCAATCAAAAAGTAAGTGAAGTAAAGTGGAGGAAACAAAGATTCTAAATTAAATAGCTTCGGGAAATAAGGTATCAAAGGAGCAATTGGAGGCAGATTCTGCAATTGCTTTGGAATCGGATTGGATACATAAGTCCACACGCTTCTTGTAATCAGCCATAGTATTGCAGCCATCAAAGCGTAGCCTGAAGCAATTACAAAATAGCTTATCTTTTCTAAGGGTCTTTTAAATTTCTTAGCGACCCAATCAATAAACTTTAGCCCCACTTTAGTATGGTACAAAAATATCCATCCATGTCTTTTCAGATTCTTCTTATGTTTGTAAAGAAGGATAACAGCAAAAATGCTAAACAACGCTAAAAAACTCAAATCATAAACAATAAAGCTCACCATTCATAACTCCTTATTTCTTCTTGGCCCTCATAGGCCTGAAATTATGTTTACCGCATCTTCTGCACGTAATTGTTTTAGAAATGACCTTAAGTGAATCTGTTCTCATCTTTTGCCCGCATGCTTTGCAAACAAACATGTTCTTGAGCATGCGCGCCTGCGCAGCAGGAATTTTTGTACCCATATTAAGATGTCACCCTCATTATAACTTTCTTACCTTCGCAGTCCCAGTATTCTACTTGTTTTTCAGGAGCAATTTCATTTTTGATTTCTTCCATGAACGGCATATCCAATGTTTCAAAACTTTCAAGATCCATTACGTTTGCAGTATCTCCGGAAACGTTTAAAATTTGTCCGCGCTTCTTTTCAATCAAAGGAACTTCAAGCTTGTCGTCTCCAGGGCTGACACCTATTCTTTTCTTGCCGTCGAATATGCCAACCATTTCCATTCTGCACTTGCTGCTCCCATGCTTGCCTGTCTTGCTGATATCATTAGACCTCACAACAACAGGAATGCCTTCCCACAAAATTGTCGTGCCTGGTTTTGCCGCAGTAGCGCTAATTAATTTTAAAACCATATATGTTTTTCACAAGAAACGTTTATAAAACCTTCGATACGATAGAGCATAATGGAAAGCGAAATAACAAAGAAAGGCGATTTTATAGAAATAAAGTTCACAGGATATTTGGATGGAAAAGTTTTTGACTCCAATGTAGCAGAAGATTTAAAACAAGCGTCTCCAGAATCAACACCGCAGAAAACAGTTGTAATCATAGGGCAGTTTATGGTTGTCCCCGGTTTGGATAAAGCCCTGGAAGAAAAAGAATTAGGCAAAGAATATCAAGTGAATCTTTCAGCAAAAGAAGGATTTGGCGAAAGAAACCGCGAATTAGTCAAGACAATTCCTTTAAGTGTCTTCACAAAGCAAAAAATAAATCCCTATCCTGGCCTGGCTTTAATGCTTGACAACAATTTAGCAAGAGTAATTACTGTTTCAGGGGCAAGAGTAATAACCGACTTTAATAATCTGCTGGCAGGAAAAAATATTTCTTACAAGTTTAAAATAGAAAGAAAAGTCACAGATTTAAGCGAAAAAGCAGAAGCTTTCTTTGCCTACTTTTTCAGATTCAAGCCAAACTTCGAAGTTTCTGAAAAAATAATTGTTAAGGGGCCCAAGGTTCTTGAAGGCATAATAAAAGTTTACAAAGAAAAGTTCAAAGAGCTCGTTGGTGCAGAACTCGAGTTTAAATTAGAAGAAAAAGCAGAAGAGAAGAAAGAATAGTATAACAATCCTTATAAATATTATAAATTTGACTTATTCATGGGTGATATTGAATTTGAGGAAGAGGCGCAAAATATAAACGACATAGATAAAGAGCTGGAAACGCTTTTGCAGAAGCAATCAACTCGAGTCAAAGTTGTTGGTTGTGGGGGGGGAGGCGGGAACTCTGCTTCAAGAATGAAAGAAATCGGAATAAAAGGCTGCGAAGTCATTGCAATAAATACAGACGCGCAAGACTTGCTTTACACTAATGTGGACACAAAAATTCTTATTGGCCGCGAATTAACAGGAGGTCTGGGCGCAGGAAGCAATCCTCGAATCGGTGAAGAAGCAGCCCGAGAATCAGAGCAGGAAATAAAGAAAAAACTTGCAAATTCAGACATGGTTTTCATAACTTGCGGTTTAGGCGGAGGAACAGGAACAGGTTCAGCCCCGATCATTGCTGAAATCGCCAAAAAGCACGGGGCTCTTGTTATCGCAGTAGTTACCTTGCCTTTTACAGTTGAAGGCCAAAAAAGAATTGAAAATGCCCAGCTTGGTCTGGAAAAATTAGAGTCATTGGCAGATACTTTAATTGTCATTCCAAACGACAAGCTTCTTGAACTCGCTCCGGAATTGCCAATTCAAACAGCTTTCAAAGTCGCCGATGAGATTTTAACAAACGCAGTAAAAGGAATAACAGAATTAATAACCTCGGCAGGATTAGTCAACTTAGATTTTGCCGACATTAAAGCAGTGATGTTAAACGGCGGAGTATCATTAATCGGAATTGGAGAATCTGACAATGCTCAAAACAGGGCAAAGGAAGCAGTGGACAGGGCAATACACAATCCCCTTTTAGATGTAAGAATTGACCAAGCTAAAGGCGCCCTTGTCAATGTTATAGGGGGCCCAGACATGTCTCTCGACGAATATAGAAAAGTCATGGAGCAAATTACTAGCAAGGTCTCCCCAGATGCGAAAATTATTTCCGGAGCAAAAATATCTGCCGATATGGACAAATCTCTTAAAGTTCTGCTCATAGTCACAGGAGTAAAGAGCTCGCAAATCCTTGGCTCAGCAGAAATGTTCAAAAAGAAAGACCAAGGTTTACAAGAAGAGCTGGGAATAAATTTCTGGCAGGGATAAAATGGACTAATTACTTGAGAGATTAGAGAAGATAACTGGTTTGGAGAAAAACTCTGGAACACCAGCATTAATTGATAGCGATAGAATCGCACCAGTATATTTTTTTAATTCTGGCTCAAAGATTATTCCGGAACCAAAGACAGGGCATGATATTGTGGATTTTGGTCCACAAAGCCATCTAGCTTTTTTGCAGGGTTCAAGAATTAACCCAACCTTACTTACAATGCCTCCTCTAGCCCTTACTCTGCCGCCCCACTGTCATCCCGGAGGAGAAATTGCTTATGTTATAGAAGGAGAGTATTTTGACGCAAATCTAAAAGGTTCACCAATCCGTTCATATCCTGCAGGCTCCCTGGTGGCTTATGGATTATTTTCTACTCATAGACCATTAAGCAGAACAGGGGCAAAAATATTTTATATTCCATTTAATGGGATTGTCTTTCCTTCGAGGTCTCAGGAATTATCTACTGATGATCCCCATAATTTAGTTAGGAAAATGAAAGATTTAGGGGCACCATTACCAGCATTAGATTATGCTCGTGAGTGGATGGGCTTAGAAAAAGTTGCATAAGACAATTTTAAAAACCCCAATATTATCTTACTAACATGGCAGTAACAGAAAAATTAAAATCATTCATTGCACAGTCAGTAAGAGTCTGGCGCATTCTGAAAAAACCAACAGGCGACGAATTCAAGCTGGTCTCCAAAATCTCCGCCCTAGGAATCTTAGTCCTTGGCCTTCTGGGTTTTCTAATCATGCTTGTTATGAGGATATTCGGCTAATTTTTTTACATCAATAAATTTAAATATCCACCCAAACGCTTTAAAGTATTACTTCTTTAAATTCAGGAAGTAGTCGGAGCTGAAAAAATGATATTTATCATAAAAGTTACAACAAACAAGGAAGAAAGAGCTTTGGAAATGATTTATGACAGAGTCGTCTCTAAAAGTCTTCAAGTATTCAGCCTTGCAAGACCCCACGGCTTGAAAGGGTACATAATTCTCGAGGCCGCTGACCGAGATTCTGCGGAAGAAGCAGCCTTCAATCTTCCATATGTAAAAGGAATAATTGGCAAAACAGTTACTTATGAAGAGATTAAAAATATGATACAGCCCGAAGTCGAAGACTTCAAGATAGAAATAGGAGACATTGTAGAAATGATTTCAGACCACTTCAAGAACGAAAAAGGCAAAGTAACAAGAATAGACAAGAAGAAGGGGGAAGTTGTAGTTTCGCTTCTTGGAGCAGCTGTTCCCATACCAGTAACAGTAAAAATGGATAACGTAAGAGTTATAAGGCGTGAATCTGAAGAAAGCGAAGAAAAAACAAACGAATTTGAATAAAATGGCGCAGATTAAATTAATTGTCGACGGCGGAAGCATGAAACCAGGCCCCGCAGTTGCTCAGCAGCTTGGTCCGATGGGAATCAACATAGGAAAAGTTATAGACGAAGTAAACAAGTCAACTTCAGGCTTCAAAGGAATGAAAGTCCCCGTAATTATAGACGCAGATTCAAAAACAAAATTATTTACTATAGCAGTATCGTCTCCGCCGGTTTCAGAATTAATAAAGAAAGAACTTGGATTGGAAAAAGGCTCTGGGGATGCCGGAAAAACAAAAATTGCAAATATTTCTATAGAAGAAACAATCAAAATAGCAATAACAAAAATGCCCAACATGCTTGCTAAAGACTTGAAAGCAGCTGTCAAGCTAGTTCTTGGTTCATGTGTTTCCCTAGGCCTATTAGCAGAAAATAAATCTCCTATTGAAGTTATCGCAGAAGTTAATGCAGGAAAATATGACCGTGAAATTAAGAGTGAAAAAACAGAATTATCGCCAGAAAAGAAGGCAATGCTTGATTCTTACTTTGCCGACGTAAAGGCAAAACAGGAAGCTCGCGCAAAAGCAGAGGCAGAAGCAGCCGCAGCAGCAGAAGCAGCAAAAGCAGCCGCCGCAGCTGCAGCAGGAACACCTGCAGTAGCCGGAGCAGTAGCAGGAGCAGCACCAGTCGCAGGCGCAACACCAGCTGCCGGAGCAGCAACACCCGGAACAGTGACGCCAACAGCAGGTGCAAAAGCACCGGCAGGAAAAGCGGCAGCGCCAGCAGGCAAGGCAGCAAAAGAAGAGAAGAAAGAAAAGGGCAAGAAGAAATAGTTTATTTAATTAGATTTTTCAAATATAAAATAGCAAAAATAATTCCACCAATCAAATTAGAAAATATGTCTTCTAAAGATTCAATGATATTTGGCGAATACAGGCTGAATTTCTTAGCATACAAGGGTAAAAATGCCAATAATAAAAATTCTAACAATTCCCATAAGATTGCAGTAATTAAGACAAAGCCAATTATCCAAAAAACTACATTTCTTTTTTTGCTATTTCTATTAATTAATAAAAATAGCATCCCCAAAGCAATTCCCGCCAAAACATGTTGCGCATTATCTATCCATACAATTTCAGTTTCATAAAATCCAAAAGCAATCGCAGAAAAATGTAAAATAGCAATTATAACAAAAATAACTATAATACTGCCAAATTTAGCTTTCATGGTCAATAATTCTTAAATCCTTAATTTTAAATACCTTCTTTTATCAATTTATTCATGGGGTTGTGGTCCAACCTGGTACGACTACAGCTTTGGGAGCTGTCAATCTGGGTTCAAATCCCAGCAACCCCATTTATATTAAAATG
>CAYJRP010000004.1:22575-25030 GCA_964372675.1 Candidatus Woesearchaeota archaeon
TTTGGGAGCTGTCAATCTGGGTTCAAATCCCAGCAACCCCATTTATATTAAAATGTCAGAAAATCACAAAGAATTAGTCAGAAGGTTTAACAATGAATCAGACGAAGTTTTAGAAGCAGCCGCAGAATTAGTGGTTCTTTTAAAATACAATGGCGTGGGAAATGCCATTAGACATCCTCAACAACATCAGCCACTAAACAGAATTACCCAAGCATTTATCCATGACTACGAAGTTGTAAGAAAACAAGTCCCCGCAGTATACACCAACGCATTCTTAGTCAGCCATTCTTGCGGAGAATCAGATTGAGGATAATTTAAAAACCCTCAAGAATGTAAATCGGTAAAATGACAAAAACAAAGAAAGTAAAATCAGCAGGAAGATACGGCTCTCGCGCTGGAGTTAGTGTCAGAAACAGGCTTGTTAAAGTAGAGTCCATGCAGCATAAAAAGCAAATATGTCCTTACTGTTCAAAACCTGGAGTGAAGAGAGAAGCAGCAGGAATATGGCACTGCTGGCGATGTGACAAGAGATTCGCAGGCAACGCTTATTCATTAACAATGAATAGTTAAAATTAATATCCTCTGAATTTTAACCCAGCTTCTTCAATAATCTTTACTCTTTCTTCTCCGTCTTTAGTGCCTTCAGCATAAAGTCTAGTCGAGCATAATAAAGGATTCGGGTTATCTGTGCGATCCACCCCAAACACATCAACTAGACCGTCTCCGTTCACCGACATATACCTCTCAGGGCAAGACCAGCTTCTTACTATCTTCTTGCCGCCATTCTTTCCATTCTCAAATAAAAAATTATGGTAAAAGCATTCGTTGTGTTCAGTTAGGCCAGCATATACCGCAAAAGCTCTTTTTTTGCCAAATTCGAGGGGATGCCAGACCATTACAACATCCCTGTTAGTGGTTAATTCACGCAATTCTTCAACACTAGTCAATCTTCTAGGTCTAATTTTTCTCATGCAGAAAAGTAAAACATAACCTATATAAGAATTTAGGTGAACAAATCAACACATTTAAAAATCCATATTTCTCAAGATAACCATGGCATCATATAAATGTTTCAAATGCAGCAAAGTTATAACGAGCAAGGCTCTTGAAAAAAGATTCAACTGCCCTCATTGCAATTCAAAAATATTTTACAAGCCAAGAACACACATAGTGAAAATAAAGGCAGAGTAATTTTATAATGAATTTAGACGAATCATCCCAAATGAAGCTGCAGGAATTGCAGGTAATAGAGCACAACTTGCAGAACATTCTCATGCAAAAGCAGGCGTTCCAGATGGAATTAAGCGAGACATTAAACGCGCTTGATGAGATAGGCAAAACCAAGGATTCAATTTACAAGATGGTTGGCTCAATAATGATTAAAGTCGAAAAAGAAAAAACAGTCAAAGAGCTGGAAGAAAAAAAGAAAATCCTTGAATTAAGGAATTCTTCCCTAGATAAACAGGAAAAATTGCTCGAAACCAAGGCAAAAGAAGTCCAGGACGAGCTGAAAAAGGCAATTGAAAAAAAGGCCAAGGAAGGCCCCAAGAAATAAAATTGCATAGACAACGCAACAATAATATTTATATAGTAACTTCTTCAAATTTGTCTATGGCATTTAATATAAAGAGTCTTTTTGGTAAATCAGTGTCATCAGAGGACTATGTCGAAATCGATTTAAACCAAAACGTTGATAAAAAAGAGAGGATAAAAGTAAGGCCCTTTACACTAAAGAAGTACGACGATATCAATGAAATCTTAGAAGCATTGAGAGAAGGTTATACTATAGCTGTAATTGACATAAGGCCATTAAAGTCAAAAGATATTATAGAGCTAAAGAGAGCAGTAAGCAAAATTAAGAAAACAGTTGATGCCTTGGAAGGCTCAATCGCAGGCTTCGGAGACCATGCAATCATAGCTACTCCTGAATTCGCGGAAGTTGTCAAGCCCGTAGCGAGAGAAGAAGCCAAGAAAGAAAATGCTGGTTTCTATTAAATATTAATTTTTAAAATCTTGGAATTATAGCAATAACATCTCAAGGCAGGCAATTCGATATATTTACTTAATTCTCCAAGGAATAGCATATCGCATCTCGCTTTCAGGAAGCTGTCCAGCTTCTCTGTATTTTCTTTCAAGCTCTTCAGCATGAGGACTGTCTTTTTCAATTATGCCTTCTCCTTCAAGCCCAAGCGCTATTTCGTAGATGGCAGCTTTAAAATTCCCATAATTACTCCTGTGTTCTGTAGATATTGGTTTTATCCTTGTAGCAAGCTCCCGTGTGTCTGCGCATTGCAAACAAACCAATTCTTGGAGAAACTTTCTCGTCAGATAATCTTCTTTTACAACCATCTGAATAAGATAGCTTGCCCTATTTTAAACATTTCTATAATCTGCTAGGAGATACACTATAATAATAGGACACTAGTTCTGAGATATGGAAAACAAGCTCTTTATT
>CAYJRP010000005.1:0-18831 GCA_964372675.1 Candidatus Woesearchaeota archaeon
TAAAAACAATTGATGGCTCGCAAGTTTATATTCCTGGAGAAAGAGCGCATAAAAATAGAGACATGTTAATTGAAATTGAGGATAGGTTGTATGAAGAAATAAAGGGGCTGTAATGGTTAAAGAAGAAATAGTCCAAAAACTATTTTATGTTGACAATAAATACCATCAGAAAATGCTTCATGATAAAACTCCTAGAGAGGTTAAAGATTTCCTTGATGAATTAAAGAAAACTACAATAGATAAGTCCTTGGAAGATATCAGAAAAGAATTATCTGGCAATACCCATTTTACTGGACTTGGACAAAGGCCTTATTGCAAGTTAATAGAGATAGAGACTTGGAAATTTTGTGTTGATTTTAATCACCGCACAGAATTCTCAAATGCTTGGCAAGGAACTACCTTAATGTCTGTTGCAAATAATTTAGATAATGATAATAAAACAGCAGAAAGGGTTAATAGTATAAAAGAAATAGCTAAGATCTTAATCATGGAGAGACCATCAATAGTAAGAAAATGTGGAAATAATTACGAGGTTTTAATGGGTAATCATGCGATAATTTCATTAATCCGAAAGGGTGAAAAAAAATGCGGGGTTTTATGTATTTGTGAAGAGCATGAAGCTCAAGATTTTCCTAATTTAAGATTTAACTAATATACCTTCTATAATATTTCAAAGCCCCGAATATCCTCGTAATCCTTCGGCTTCGACGAAGCCGAACATCAAGTTCATGTTTTGAATTGCTGTGCCTGCTGAACCTCTTACTAGATTATCTGCTGCCGCAATGACTCTGACAACACCTATGCGCTTATCATAATCTAGGCCAATGTCACAGTAGTTTGTGCCTCTGATATGGCTCATTTGAGCGCCTAGATCGTAGTTTTTCGCGGATTCTTTAGGAGCGCCTGTTGAGCTTCCAATAGAATTATTTACTCTGATGAATCTCTCGCCAGCATAGTGTCTTTGAAATATATCCAAAAGTTCTTCTCTTGATAGCTTGCCTTGGTACTCTGGTTTAACAAGAGGTGTCGCAGCTAAAGCAATACCAGTCGTAAAATCTCCATGGCCAACAGTAAGATTAACTCTTGGTTTTTGTCCTGTTATCTCTTCTATTTTTTCTTCAAATTCAGAAGCGTGTCTGTGGCCATCTAAGTTATAGAAAAGGATGTTCCCATAAACATTAGCATGCATAAGCCCTTTGGTTGGCTCGCTTTTACCCCCTGTTGTTCCGTTAATTGCAAATATTGGTATATGGTCTGTTTGTATAATTCCTTCTTTTAACAAAGGATATAGTGCAAACATGCCCGTTATTACATAACACCCAGGATTTGCAATTAATCTCGCACCTTTTATTTTTTCTCTGTTGAATTCTGGAATCCCGTAAACTGCTTCTTCCAATAATTGTGGTGCTTTGTGCTCTCTGCCGTAAGTGCTCTCATAATTCTTTCTTGTTAGCCTAAAATCCCCTCCTAAATCAATAACTTTTACTCCCTTTTCAAGAAATAGCGGGGCTTGTCTTAATGATTCTCCTCCTTCTCCACGAAGAAATACTACATCCAACTCGCTTGCTCTGGCTTCCAATTCTTCTGGACTTACAAACTTAAGACCAGAACCCTTTAGATTTGGACAGGCTGTGTCAAAGTCTTCATCGCCTTTTGAAGCTGGGATAATTTTGCCAACGTTTCTATGGTCAAGCAATAATCTGCAGAGCTCTTTTCCTGTAGAGCCTCTGCCTCCGTAAACACCTACTGTAATTTTATCTTCCATATTTTTCTCATCAAAGAATACCTTATATATTTTTGTATAGTTTTCCTTCCTCTGAAATTTTACTACTATTGCAAGTTACATCGTGGAGAAAAGTTTATAATGGTTCTTTTTGGGGCTATAACATGGGAGACCTAATAAAAGTGGCGCTTTTTGATATGGCTGGAACGACTGTCGATGATATGATTCAAAAGCCAGGCTATCAATCAAAACTTCCCTTGGTTATTTCTGCTTATGATGGCGCTTTTAGAAAAGCAGAAATAGCAATGCCTTTTGATGAGCTTAACGACTGCAGAGGCAAAGATAAAATAGAAGTTTTCAGAACAAAGGTTGCCAAATATAAAAAAGATTTGCCTGCAGAAGAACAGAATGCTTTAGCGCAAAGATTACATGATGAAGAGTTTGTTCCGGCATTATTAGAAAATGTTCCATATCTAAGAGAAATAAAAGGCACTTCTGAAGTTTTTTCATACTTGAAAGATAATGGGGTTTTTGTTGCAACAGGCTCTGGCTTTCCAACAGTTGTTACAGATGCAATAAATAGGCAAATGGGTTGGCTGGAAAGGAAACTCGTTGATTTTGGAACATGCGGACAATCTGCAGGCAAAGGCAGACCTCATCCAAATATGATAAATGAAATTCTAGTGAAAGCGGGATATTTGCCAGCTAACACCGACTTATCTAAAGCGGTAAATGGTTTTGATTATTCAATTGTGCTTAAAGTTGGCGATACTGAAGAAGATATTCGCGAAGGCATTGGCGTTGGGGCTATGACTATAGCCGTTTCGTCAGGGACGCAGTCTATTAGCAAGTTGGCTGCCCTAGTACCTAACGTGGTTCTGCCAAGCGCTGAAGCAATTCCCCTATATCTTGGTAACCACGGATATAGATTTCCTAATTGATAAAATGAACGCAGCAAATAATACAACATACTCGCCATCAGATCTTAGGGATTATGTTAATCCTCTTCTAGATAGAATTAACGGACTAATTGGGAATTGGCCTGTTATTGTTGGTGTTGCTGGGGGACTTGGAACTGGCAAATCTACATTGTCAACTTTCTTAAAAAGCTCATTAAGAGATATGGGATATGCAGCTGAAAGCTTTTCAATTGACGACTTTATTACCTCCTATGAGCATAGACGTGGTCTGGCTGAGCAACTTAAAGGAAATCCTTTTTACCAAATATATAGAGCAATGCCTGGCACACATAGAGTGGATGATCTAAGACAAACTCTTGAGAGTATAAGAGCAGGGCGGGACTTTGAGCTTCCTATATTTGATAAATCTCTCAAGAAAGGATGGGGAGATATTTCTGAAGAAACTAGAAAAGTAAAAGGTAAACAAGATGTGGTCTTATTTGAGGGCTGGCTTGTAGGCACTCCAAACATTACCTCTGGCGAATTTCAGGAGTCATGTAGGAAAAATAGCGTAGACTTAAAGGTGCTTGACCCTCAATTAAAACATCACCAGGCTCTAATTTCCAATCTTAGGGAATATCAGCAATTATGGAATTTTATAGACTATCTTGTGATGTTGCAGCCTGAATCAAACGAATTACACCACCAATGGAGGAACCAGGCAGAAGTGATAAAGGCTAAAGAGGCTACTAGACCTAAAGAGGAAGTTTACAGATACGTAGATGTTTTTATGCCACTTGTTTGTGCGGGCTATGAATACGCAAAGCCCGATGTTTTATTTAAATTAAATGCGGAACATAAGTTTATTGAGAAGAAGGAATTTTCAAAAGCAGACTAACTTTAGACATTAATTATTTTTAAGATATCTTTTAAATTCTCTGCAAAATAATCGCTTTTTATTTTTTCTCCCAATGAGATTGATTTAACGCCTGCTTTTTTAGCACCGTCCATTTCATACTGCTGGTGTCCTACAAAAACAGCTTCACTTGTGTTTAGATTTAATTTTTCTAAAGCTTTAAGGTATGGCTCTTTATGGTCTTTTGTAAATCCTGTATCATTCGAGCTTACAATAATATCTATGTAAGAATCTAAGCTAATGCTTCTGAACATTTGCCATTTTTTTTCTTCGCTAGCGTAGCTGTCTGTTATAATGGCTATTTTTATTCCTTCTTCCTTTAATTTTTTTAATAGATACTCTGCGTGCTCATTTGCTTTAATGTTAGAATAAGTAGGTATGAAAACCTCCTTAAATTTTTGGAAGAACTCATCGTCGTAAGATATTTTAAGAAGCTCCAGAGTTCTTTTTAGATTATCGTCTTTGGTAATTATTCCCTTAAATGAGTCTAGCTTGTATATGTTGTTTGCCTTTACAATTTCTCTGCCAGACACATTAATTCCTTTATGAGTTGAGAACATGTCTATAAGCGGCTTTAAAGTGTCGCTATCCCTAATATAAATGACATCTTCTGCATCAAAAAGAACTGCCTTTATTTTGTTTTCAAAAATCTTTTTTGCCATTTCTAAGTCTTCTGGATAATCTATTTCTATATAGCTGTTTGGCCTAACAAAAACCGGGTGAATTTTATGCCCTTTCTTTATAAATTCATTTAGTAGATAAGATGGACCAGGATATTTCTTTATCTCCCCTGTGTCAATCAATTCTCTAATTTTATCCCTAAATGCTCTTGATATAAACTGCTTCATTTTTGTAAGGCCTATATACGTACCATTAACTCTATTTTTCTCGATCTTTTTTGAGATTTCTTTTACAACCCCTTTTTCAATTGATACTTTAGTTGATCCTTTCTGAAGCTCAATACTATAATAAGTTTCAACTTCTTTTTTCGCGAAAGGATCGTCTTTTTTTGACTCATCAACACCTATGCAAAAATCATTTTTATCTAAAATAAATCTTTCTATAACCTCTTTTTCAAAATAAACATCTCCATAAACTAATATCAAATCATCATTTAATTCATCTTTTGCAGAATATAGGCCTTCCAGCAGACCTTTTTCTTTATACTGTTCGAATTCGTAAAACTTTAAGTCATAATTCTTACAAGCCTCTTTAACTTTCTCTTTTCTGAACCCTATGACTACACTAATATCTGTTATATTATTCTCAATTAGCGATTCAATTTGTTTTAGGAGTATTGGTTTATTATTTATTTCTATTAAAGATTTAGGAATATCTTTTGTAATTTCACCCATTCTGGAGCCTTGGCCTGCTGCTAGAATAATTGCTTTCATTTTAAATCAACTCCTCTCTCTCATCCATGCTCTAATCATTATTCTTTCTTTTTCTGGATGTTCTTGTAAATCTGGGTAATTTACAAAATCGCTTCCTCTTCCGTGAGCATTTCTAAAATTCATCAGAAATTGCATCTCTCCTGCTTTGAGCGTGCCTAAATCAACAATAAGGCTTTTGTCTTCTAAAACGCCATCGAGTGCTTTTTTCGCATCTTTCTGCTCTTGGCTAAGAGAACTTTCAGGAACATATGTCCCGATGTATTCAAATCTAAGCCCGTCTCTTTTATCAAATCTAAAGACTGGTTTGGTTATAGTGCTCACTTCCTCCGAGCTCTTTCTAGTCTCAAAAGGAAATGGTTCATATAATACTCTCAAAAGACCTGGATGATTTTGCAATAACTTGTTATGCAAGGAATAAGCGCTCATAATTACACTTTCTCCCCCGCTCATTGCAGGATGCAAACAAAGTAATCCTACAATTTCTGGAGGGCGCTCCCACTGAATGCTGTCTGTATGCAATACTCCTGCCTGTCTTGATTCGCTGTATCTTCCGCCTGCTTCCATTCTCTTTCCTTTGTCTTTTACTTCGTATCTAATATCTCCTTGAGCATTTTGCTCAAGAGGAGTGCCTAAAACGCTGCATATCATCCAATAAACCATTTCTTGTTTGGTTCTTGAAAATTCTTCTGGAGTTAATCCTTTAATTATCCCAAATCCTGGAGTGGTTTTTAGAGGGCCTCTGTAAAAATTTGAGATTTCTTCGAAAAGAGAGGGAAAATCTGTCAGCCTATTTTGAGCGTCTTTGTAGTTTCCTGAAGGATCTTCACTTTTCAGATTTCCATTTTTCAATTCTCTTAAAGTTCTAGCAGACAAACTAATAGTATAATCTTCTTGACTAAGAGAAGAATTGTCCCAGGCTAAACTTTTATCATGGACGAGATTATCTAATTGAGTCATTTTAATTCTTTTTTTCCTCCAGGAATTAAATCGATGATGTCTTTTATGGGCATGCAAATTCCATCCGCCTCATGAGCCCTCTCATTTTGCAAAATAGTCTCGGCTGCTTTTACCATAGCTGGATAAGCTGCTCGCAGTAGGTGATTTGCATATATTACAACATTAACTCCTGCATCTACTAGCTCAGATTCTGTTATATGGCTATAAGTTGAAGGGACTACAACAAGGGGGACTCTCTTTCCGAGTTTTTTATATTCGCTGCAGAATCTTAGTATTTCATCTGCAGTTTCTTCTTTACTGTGGATCATTATCCCGTCGGCTCCTGCTTCTATATAAGACTGTGCTCTAATCAAAGCATCATAAACTCCTTTCCCTAATGTAAGACTTTCTATTCTGGCAATAATCATAAAGTCATCTGTTACTTGATGTCGCTTGGCTTCTACAATTTTTTCTGCGAATTTAGAAACGTCTTCTTGCTGCTGGAATACATCTGTTCCGAACAAGGAATTTTTTTTCAGCCCTTTTTTATCTTCTATAATTACTGCAGAAACTCCTAATCTTTCTAATGTTCTTACTAAATGAACAAAGTGCTCAATATGCCCTCCTGTGTCTCCGTCATAGATTATTGGTTTTGTTGTGGCTTCAAGAATATCATTTAAGACGTTAAGTCTTGAAGATAAATCTGGAAGTTCTATATCTGGCTTGCCTTTTGCTGTTGCTTCTGTCAAACTGCTAATCCATGTTGCATCAAACTCTCTTTCATTACCATCTTCTTTTTTCACTTTAACGTTCTCCACAATGAGCCCTGTTAATCCATTGTGTGCCTCTAATACTCTTATGAAAGGTTTAGAATGAAGAATTCGTCTTAGTCTTTTTAGCCTTACTTCTGGAGTTGTCCCTATTTCTCTTAAAACACTGCGGATTTGGGCCGACGAAATATCTTTCATGTAAGGTATCTCTATTAGCTGACCATTCCACTCTTTTAACACTTCTATAACTTTTTCCCTAAAAGGCTTTTGTATGCCCTCGCGCCAATCATCTCCATGGATAACATAATCTGGTTTGAGCTTTCTAAGGTTTTCAGTCTGGTCAACACTTTCTTGGGGAATAATGGCATCGACTCCTTTTATGCTTTCAACTATCAATTTTCTGTGCTCATAGTCAAAAAAAGGCAGTCTTTTGTAGCTGGCGACTGCTTTATCTGTTAAAACTCCAATAGTTACTTTACCCAGCTTTGCAGCCTCGCTTATGACTGCCAAGTGACCTCGATGTATAAAATCCACCGCCATCCCTACATAAACTTTTTTTTCTTCAGTCATTTTTTAATTTGGGGCAAATTACCTCTAAATTGTGTGTTTGGCGGGCTTTTTAAAAATTTAGATGATAAGATTTTTAAACAAACCCTTGTAGGAAAAGAGATGTTCGATAAGGAAAAGTCCTTGATTATGCTAAGGGATATAAAGTCTATATTAGACAAGGAGAAGATTCCTTTTTGGCTTGAAGCTGGAACATTGCTGGGAGCAATCAAGTATAAAAAAATAATGCCATGGGATACAGATATAGATCTTGGTGCATATAAGCGAGATTTTTCAGAGTTTAAAATGAAAAGATTGGCTAAGCTTTTTGAGAAAAAAGGATTTATAGTTTACTTTTTTCCTGAAAAAATAGATTTTTTAAGAGATGGTGGGGTGGCAATTCAAATTCATTTAGCACATGGTCCAACCAAGGGCTACTTTGTTAGACAGATGGCTGACAATAGGCATAAATCTGGAAAGAAATTATTTCAGGTTTATAGGTTGACTAATGTTTCTTACTATGGAAAATTTAAATTTAACAATTCTAAGCTTGATATGAAAACAAATTTATTTAAGATAATTACTTTTCTACCAAAAATCATTAAGAAAAGCTTAAGCAATATTGTAAGGACCAAACTAACTAAACTAAAAGACTCAGGAGTTTATTATATAAGAATACCTAACAAAAGTATTGGTATTCTTAAAGAAGTTAAATTTTATGGGTTAAAATACAATGTGCCTGTGGGCTATGATAATTACCTGTGGATGCAATATGGTAATTGGCACGCTCCTCCTCCCAAGGACAAAAGCAAGCCTTGGATTTGGCATGAGCACGGGGACTGGAAGAAGATTTATAATAGCAAAGATATGGTAATTTAGATGAAAGACGTCAATGCTACAGTCGTAGTTGATATTAGCAAGAGTGAAGATGATATTTTTAATGGGTTGAAAAAACAGACTAAGACAGGCATAAGAAAAGCAATGAAAGAAGGCCTTGTTGTCGAGGAGTCACAGGAGTGGAATGAGGCTTACGAAGTTTACAAAGATACTCGCAAAAGAAACAATACTATAATAAGACCTTTAGATAAGCTGAAGGAATGGGCCGATAAGCTTTTTGTATGCAAAAAAGATGGGAAAATAATAGCAATAAATATCACTTGGTTCATAGACCTATACGATAAAAATGTTCCAAGAACAATGACTAATTCTTTTTTAAGAGACTATGCTCACTTGAGACCAAACGAACTCCTTTACTGGGAAATATTTAAGCATTATAAAAGTAAAGGCTATAAGCAGTTCGATCTTGGCGGATATGCAGTCAAACCAAGAGAGAATTTAGAGCATGTAAATACTTTCAAAGAGAACTTTGGAGAGGTTGTTTATTTTCAGAGAGATTATCCGTTTTATAAGGCAATAGGAAGAAAGCTTGTCAGAAACTTTGATATTTTATGGAAATTAAACAGGGCGCTTAAACTAAAGCAGTCGGAAGAATAATTTTAATATGGAATCAAATAAAACACAGGATTTGCATCAAAAGAATATTGACACTTATAAGAGCAAAGAATCTGTTGCTCATTATGAAAAACTTACCAAAATAAAGGATGCTGAGATGTTTTTGATTGACAAGTACTTTTCAGGAAAAGTCTTGGATTTGGGCTGTGGTGTTGGACGCACTACTAAGTACCTTGCAGATAATGGCTTTGATGTTTTAGGAGTGGAAATTGTTGAGGATATGGTAATGCGAGCTAAGCAAATATATCCAAAAGTAAAGTTTGATGTTGGCGACGCATGCAAGATGAAGTATAAAGACGGAACGTTTGATATTGTGTTTTTCTCATTTAATGGACTGGATTATATTTATCCTGAAGGCAGAAGAGTTGTAGCGCTTAAAGAAATAGAAAGAGTCTTAAAAAAAGGAGGATATTTTATTTACAGCTCGCATAATCCTATTTCTCTGTTCTTTAAGTTTAGACCTGGCCTTTTATTAAGGAGTTTTAAAGAGGGTAAACTGCTTTCAAAATACAAGCCAGAAAAAAACGCCAGCTTTGGCACAGTATACACTTACTTTGCAACGCCTAAACACCAAAAGCGATTGATCGAGGCTAATACTGGCTTGAAATTGGTTGAAATAGTTCCTAAGTCTATTAGAGAAATACACCCACACTATGTCTTCAAAAAACAATAAAGAAAGAAAGACGATTTTTATTACTGGGGTGACTGGCTTCATAGGCAGCCATCTTGCAAAAAAATTATCCAAAAGCTCAAATGTTACTGGTCTTGATATAAGAAGCGGGGAGTTCAGCACGGTTTTAGGTGATCTTGAATCACTAAAGGAAGAGCACTTAAGGGGTGTTGATGTTGTTGTTCATTTAGCTGCTGCTTTTGAAGGTGAGGATAAAGATAAAATCTATAGGGTAAATGTGGGAGGCACAAAAAAATTGCTGGAGTTAGCGAAAAAAGCAGGTGTTAAACGATTTATTTTTGCTTCTACTGGGGGAATTTTTGAGAGGAGTAAAAAGATTACCCTTAATAGCCCTAAAGCAATGGAAAATGAGTATGCTAGGACAAAAAAAATAGCTGGGGATATGCTATTGGCTCAGAACGATATGGATGTTTGTGTAATGTATCTGTTTTTCCCTTATGGACCTGGCCAAAAAGAGCCCAGGCTAGTGCCAAGATTGATTAACAAAATAAAAAGAGGAGAGCCAGTTACTGTCAACGATGAAAATGGTCCTGAGCTTTCTTTTACTTATATCGAAGACGTTGTTGAACAAATAAGCAGACTTTGTTTGGCTGATAAAATAGAAAGCGAAGTTATTCTAGCAGGTAAATCTGCAAAAATTGGAGAAGTTATTAATTTTATAGGTAAAATTGTTGGAAAGAAGCCTGTATTAAACCGTTGGCAAAATGGCGGGGATCTTGCTGCAGAAGACACTGCACATAAGATTACAGGATATGGTGCAAAGACAGGCATTGAAGAAGGCTTAAGAAGAACTATCTTTGCTATGAAATAATAATTATCTTGTATTTTATTGGTTGGGAAAGCTTACCTCTCTGAAGACTTGTGCATTAATTATTGGTCTCCAGTTTAACTAAGATACTCTTTTGTGTGTGGTGTAGCCCATATTTTATGAGAGTAGTTTTGCTCTGCATAATCTCTTGCTATCTTTGATATTTTATCTCTCTCTTTTTGAGGCTTATTAAAAAATTCCTTAATTGCTTTCTCAGACTCTTTCACTCCATAATGTAAGTCGTAAACTAACTTAGCGTAGATTGCTTTTTGATAAGGGATTTGCATTAAAGCAGGAGTACTCTTTATTCCCTCTAATTCTCTGCAAATGCAAGGAAGTCCGCATGCCAATGACTCTTGAACTGTCTGCCCTAATCCTCCGCCTCGGAGCCTCATAAGTAAAAAACTTGCGTCTGCCGCGTTGTAATAGTCAATTAGCTCCTCTGGATTTTTTTTGGCATGGTAAATAAGATTTTTTGGCTTCATTGCCAATAAGTCTTCAAACTCCTTTAGGACAGACCTGCCGATAACAACGAAAAGAATATCAGGATTTCTCTTTATTAACTCAATAAGAATATCGCCACATTTGTTTGGGTTTATTCTTCCAACAAAGATGATTACTTTCTTATTCAAAGGTAAACCTACCTTTTTTCTGGCTTGTTTTTTGTCCTTTTGATAAAACATGTCTGTATTAAGTGGTGCTGGCAGGTATACTACTTTGACTTTTTTTCCAAATAACTTAAAAAACAAGGGTTTATTTTTTCCTGTAAATCTTTTATAGACTCCTAGGTCATTTGATGTGATCTTTTTTGCGAAAAAAGCAAAGAAGTAGAAAAAGAAGTAGTCCCAGATCTCTTTCTTTATTCTATTTTTTATCATCTCTTTGCCTATTGGCACCCAACCCATCATATTGAATAAATATTCTGTTCTAGAGAAAAGGCAGGCAAACCAAAATAACGCAACTGAAGCTCTATTACCTATATTGATTATCCTGTCTATTTTATTGTCTCTACAAAATTTTCTTAAAGCAAAGGGCAGAGTTCTATCATATTTTGCAACAATAATCTTTGTCCTCTTTAAGCCAGCCCATTCAAACTGATACGCTTCTTTCCCTTTGTCGTGCCATCTGTCTGTTGTAAAAAGGAATATTTCAGTATCTTTTGGAAGTGCTTTTTCATAAAACCTCATTCTGTTTAGCCTGTTAAAAGCGAAACCAGCTGAAAAAAAGCATATTTTTTTGCCCATTGTTTTTTTGATGAGGGTGTGTTTAAATAGTTATCTTTAAAGAATTATCTACTTGGCATAAGGAAATATTTATATAACTCGCTGAAGCTTAAGTTTTATGGGCTTTGAGCTAAAAGATAAGAACATACTTGTCACGGGAGGAGCAGGGTTTATTGGAAGCCACCTTATAGACGCACTAATAAAAGAATCTCCTGCAAGACTTATGGTTATTGATAACTTATTCCTTGGTGTGGAAAAAAATCTAGAAAACGCAAAGAAGAACTTTCCGAACCTTAAATTTATCAAAGCTTCTGCTGCTGATGAGGAAATTGTCAGAAAAATTGTTGAAGAAAATAACATCCAAATAGCGTTTAACCTTGCTGTAATTCCACTTCCAGCCTCTCTTGAAAGGCCAAAGTTCTGTTCAGACGAGAATGCTGCAATAACCTTAAACCTTTTAGAGCTGCTTAGGGAGAAAAAGATTGAGACGCTTGTGCATTTCTCTTCATCTGAAGTCTATGGTTCTCTGGCAGAAGGAATTTTAAACGAAAAAAATGCTCTTGACCCTCATACACCTTATGCTGCAAGCAAGGCTGCCTGCGATCATTTGGTTCAGTCTTACGCTAAAACATTTGGTTTAGACACGCTAATAGTAAGGCCTTTCAATAACTATGGACCAAGACAGAACGATAAAAGTTATGCTGGAGTAATACCTATTACAGTAAAGCGCATTATGGATAATAAAAAACCAATAATATTTGGCGATGGAAAACAAACAAGAGATTTTATTTACGTCGAAGATACTGCCAATGCAACAATTAAACTTTTCAAGAGTAGAGTGGCAAGAGGAAAAATTGTCAACCTTGGTTCTGGAAAAGAAATATCTGTAAACGAATTGATAAATTCAATATCTGAAATAATGGGCTATAAAAATGGAGTCAGTTACGAACCTCCAAGGATTGGGGATGTCAGAAGACATAAAGCAGATATATCTCTTGTAAGAGAACTAATCGATTTTGAGCCAAAAACGCCTTTTTTAGAGGGAATGAAAAAGACATTAGATTATTACAAGAAATAACTGAATAATCTGCTTTGATTAATACAATTAATTTTAAAAGGGGTATTGTGTGTATAAAAACATGATAAAGGTAGGAGTTATAGGTGTCGGTCAAATGGGTCAGCATCACGCAAGAAATTATAGCAGTATGCGTGGAGTAAAACTTGTGGCTATATCTGATACTAATCCTGAAAAGAAAAAGATCGCGGATGAATATGGATGCAAATTTTATAATTCTTATGTTGAAATGCTTAAAAATGAGGATATTGATGCTGTGTCCATAGTTGTTCCGTCAAGCCTCCACCATGAAGTGTCATTGGAGATAATAAACAGAGGAAAACATCTTTTAATTGAAAAGCCGATAGCAGAGAAAATTGAAAAAGCAGAGGAAATCATAAAGGCTGCGAGGGAAAAAAACGTCAAGCTAATGGTTGGGCACATAGAGCGCTTTAATCCCGCAATAAAAAGAGTAAAAGAAATTATAGGCTCCGGATACATTGGAGAAATTGTATCTATTGTATCGAGAAGAGTCGGAGGATATCCTAAAAACCTATTAGAAAACAATGTTATAACTGATCTCGCTGTGCATGACATAGATATTTTTAACTATTTTTTAGGAAAGGAGCCTGTTTCTGTTTATTGCCACAATGTAAAGACAAGCGACAGCTCCAGAATAAATTCAGCCGAGATTCTTATTGACTATGGTAGTGCCGGATGCATCTCGCAGGTTAATTGGATAACCCCCACAAAAATAAGAACAATTTCTATTACGGGGACGCTTGGACATATTGAAGTTAATAATATAACTCAAGAAATTAGCATATATCAAAATAATCAAAGCCAGATCTTTAAAAATTTTGATGATTACGTTTTAAAATTCGGCTCCCCAATAATACAAAAAATAGAAGTCAATGGAAGAGAAGAGCCCCTTAGGCTTGAACTTGAGGCATTCATTAATTCTATAACTAAGAATGAAGAACCACCAATAAGCGGAGAGGATGGGTTAAAAGCATTAAAAATAGCAATTAAAGCCTTGAATGGGGGAGACAAAAATGTTTATTCATAAAACCGCGGACGTATCAGAAAAAGCAAAAATAGGAAATGGCACCAAAATCTGGAACCTTGCGCAAGTAAGAGAAGGAGTAACAATAGGCGAAAACTGTGTTATCTCTAAAAATGTTTACATTGACCACGATGTCCAGATAGGGAATAATGTGAAAGTGCAAAATAATGTATCAATATATTATAAAGCAATACTTGAAAACGGAGTTTTTATTGGTCCGCATGCATGCTTTACAAATGATAAAATCCCTAGGGCGATTAACCATGACGGCACCCCTAAAAAAACAGATGACTGGGTGCATGAAACAACGCATATAAAAGAAGGAGCTTCTATAGGCGCCAACGCCACTCTTATTCCTGGAATAACTGTCGGAAAATGGGCTTTGGTTGGAAGCGGGGCTGTTGTCACTAAAGATGTGCCTGACTACGGCCTGGTTGTTGGGTGCCCAGCGCGACTTGTTGGTTTTGTCTGTAAATGCGGAAAAAAATTTGAAAAAAATAGATGCGAGATATGCATCACTGAAGCTCCTAATGGTGAAAAAAACAATGAATGATATAAAAATTCCTTTTGTGGACCTTAAATGGCAATATGCTCCTTTAAAGAATGAAATTGTTGAAGCATTTGTTGATGTTTTTGAGAATTCAAGATTTATCATGAATAAGAGCGTTAAAGAATTGGAAGAAAAGTTTGCCGATATCCATAAAGCAAAACATGCGATTGCAGTTGCTTCAGGAACAGCTGCCCTACATGCTGCCATCATGGCACTAGACCTAAAAGATGGGGATGAAGTGATAACTACGCCGTTTACTTTTATAGCAACATCTAATGTAATCGCTGCTGCTGGAGCAAGACCAGTATTTGTTGATATAGAACCAGGTACTTTCAATATAAACCCGCAACTTATAGAAGAAAAAATAACTAGCAAAACTAAGGCAATTATTCCCGTGCATCTGTTCGGCCAACCGGCAGACATGGATGAAATAATAAAAATTGCGAAGAAACATAATTTGCGAGTGATAGAGGACGCTGCACAGGCTCACTTGGCTGAATATAATGGAAAACCTGTAGGCACATTAGGAGACATGAGCTGTTTCTCATTTTATCCTGCAAAAAACCTTGGCGCTTTCGGAGAAGGTGGGATGATACTAACAAATGATGATGGGCTTGCAAAGGTATTAAGGCAAAAAATAAATAATGGAGTCTCTCCAGAAGGACCTAGGTATTTGAGCCATACGACTGGATTAAATTACAGGATGAATGAACTAACTGCTGCAATAATGCTCAAGTATATGCACAAAATGGAAGAATGGGCTGCTAAAAGAGAATCAAATGCATTATATTATGATAAAGAGCTATCAAAACTTTCATCAGTGCAAATACCAAAGAAGCTGCCAAATGTCAGGCATTCGTATCATCAATATACTATAATGGCAAAAAAGAGGCAGGATTTACATCAATTTTTGGAACAAAAAGGAATTTCTACAATGGTTTTTTATCCCATGCCATTGCACTTGCAGCCCGCTTATAAGCATCTTGGCTATAAAAAAGGAGACTTGCCTCACGCGGAAAAAGCTTCTGAAGAAGTATTGTCTCTTCCTATTGGACCTCATTTAACAGAAGAAAATCTTAGATATATAGTAGAAAAAATAAAAGATTTTGAATCTGCTAGTTTATGAATAAAAATATGAATAAGAGAAAATTAAAAATATGTTACATGGGAGATGCCGCCTCGCCGCATATAGCTTTTTGGGCGCAAAGTTTCGCAAGATTAGGGCATGAAGTTCATGTTATTAGCCCAAATAATGCAGAGATAAACGGGATTAAAGTCCATCCTACAAAAACAGGGCACCATAAAGCGATTAATTTCTTCTTGACTTATCTAACAATTAGAAGGCTTATAAAAAAGATAAATCCGGACTTAATTCACGCCCATTATTTAGGAACGTTTAGCTTTTTGGGCGCCTTAACTGGATTTCATCCTTTTATTGGAACTGTTTGGGGAAGCGATATAGATGTATTTGGGGAAAAAAATTATTTTACTGAGTCGATGCTGAAATATATACTAAAAAAATCCGACCTCATAGAGGTTGCTGACAAAACAACAAAACATTTTTTGATTGATAAATATAAAATAAATAATAAAAAAATAGATTTTCCATATTGGGGGATAAATACGGAGGATTTTAGACCAAAAAAATACAAAAAAAGCATTGATGTGCTATATTTAAGAAAATCTTCAAATAAGTATGCTGCTGATGTTTTGGTTGAGGCAATTAGTCTAGTTGAAAAGAAATTTCCCAAAGTCAAGTTCACATTAATAAGAGATCCTAATCACCTTAAGGTTGAAGACCTGATAAAGAAACATAATCTGGAGAAAAATATCAAAAATCTGCGCTGGGTGTCTCATAAAGAAATACCTTTTATGCTGAATTCCTCTCTAATTTATGTAGATAGCTTTCACAGAAACACTCCTGGCGGAGGTATGGGCATAACTGCTATGGAGGCGATGTCCTGCGAGTTGCCTGTTGTACTCGCAGATAATCCTGGCGTAAGCGACTATATTAAACACGGCTATAATGGATTGATTTACAAAGGTGGAGATTACAAAGAACTTGCTGAATGCATGATTAAACTGCTAGAAAGCAAAAAGCTAAGAGAAAAACTGGGAAAAAACGCCAGAAAAACAATGATTGATGAACTTGACTGGAATAAAATTTCACAAAAAATAGAAAAAAAATATTTTGAACTTGTCAATCCTTCTTAAGTTTTCCCAGAAAGCTCTTAAAGATCATTAAATCATTCCTGTCAAACCCTTTAAAAAGAAGCACCAGCATGGTGTAAGCAGCAAGGAAAAATATTGCCAGCATGACAAACGAAATGGCGCTTAGCGCAATGTATTTCTTAATCAGGAGCAAAAGCCCCAGCGAGATGATTGCTGCAAACAATATATTGAGGTTCTTTCTTCTTATAGGGAGTATTTTTGTTTCCTTGTATGCCTGGACAATTACCAACAGGCTCAAAAATATGAATGAAAAAGATGTGGACATTGCCGCCCCGTTTATCCCATATCTTGGTATCAGTAAAATGTTCAGGACAAGGTTTATTGCTCCCATAAATAAAATATTAAACATTAATTTTTTGGACTTGCCAGCCATTGCAATAAGCCTTGTTGAAACGCCGCTAAAAGAGAGGAAAATCACGCCTATGCTTAATAACTGCAAAGATCCTGCTGCAACAATATATTCATTCCCAAACAAAATTTCCAGAAATTTCTCGGGAAACAGAAAGAGCAGAATAAAGACTGGAAGATTTGTGAAGAACTGCCATTTGCCTACTTGCTGGCTCAATTGCTTGACAACACCCATATTTTTCTTGGAATATTCTTTATTAATCAAAGGCACAAACATCTGCATGAATAAGTCTGAGGAAAATGTCAGAAGAAGGGCTATTGGAACAGCTGCATTGTAAAACCCTACTTCCGTCGCTGACCTGAAAAAGCCTATTAGGAATGAGTCTGTCCACTTGAATACTTTCCATATTATTTCTGCAAAAATCAATGGCCATGAATAGGAGAGCAGCTCGTGAAAGAGCCTGCTTCCTTTGTAATTTGATTTTGGAAAAACCTCTGGGACTTTTCTTTTTACTGCTATTATTGACGCCAAAAACACTACGAAAACTCCTATTGTGTAAGAGAGGGGTATTGATATTGCCCCAATGCCCAAAAATACAAAGAAAATTATAAAGCCAACCTGCAAAAGATTTGTTAAAATAGTTGACAGAAAGACTTGCAAATTCACTTTTTCATAAGCGCGCAAAACCGACTGAAATACCGACATAATTACGCTTAATGGCAATGATAAGCTCAGAATTCTCAAGAAGGCTGTCAGGCCTGGCTCGTGGAAAATATTGTTTGAGATGAATGGCGCAAAAACAAACAATAATATTCCCCCTAAAAGCCCTGTAGCGAGCAGTAAATAAAATGACTTTTTGAAAAGATAATTAATCCTTTTTTGCTGATTTTTTCCCCTAAGCATTGCAATATACCTTAATAGCCCGTCGTTTAGCCCAAAAATTGCAATAACTCCTATCCAGCTTACCATTACCAAGCCAAGGGAAAAAAGCCCATAAGCTTCTGGTCCGTAATTCCTTGCTATTATGAGCCTATAAACATAAGAGAAAATTTTAGCCAGGAACAGCCCTATAAAAACAACGACAGATGACCTTGCTATAAGCCTTAAAGAGCTGTTAAATTCTTTTGACTCATCCATAAGCTAGGGATAGGAATTTCGTTTTTATTTGTTTCTGTTCATGCTGGCTGCTTTTGCCATCTTATTATTGGACAGAAAGTTGGAGTGCAAATACTCGAAGACTTTATTTGCTGACTGTTCGGGCTCTTCTGACACAGAATCGAGATCTATCTCAGGGGTTTCTGGCGGCTCATATGGAATATTGAAGCCAATTAGCTGCTTTATCTCTCCTGTCTCAATTTTTGTGTGTAATCCTTTAACATTCCTTCTTTTGCATTCCTCGTAAGGGCAGTTTAAATATATCTCAACAAAATCTTCACCAAATGTGCTTCTTGCATATGCTCTTGATTCCTTGAATGGCGATACTGCAGTGACTATGACAAAGTCTACTTTGCCCAGCTCCTGCCTGCAAAGCTCGACTATTGTCTTATTATTCAGCTTTATGTCTTCTGGCGAAAAGCCAAGATGCTTGTTTATTGTTTTTCTAACAACATCACCTTCAATCAACTTGTAACTTTTTCCAAGCTTCTGCAATTTTTTAATAAGAAGCTCTGCATTTGTGGTTTTTCCGCTTCCTGACAAGCCTGTGAACCAAAGAATTTTTGTTTTCATCTTTCCTCTTGCTAAATTGAAAATTGAAGGTATTTATATGTTGTTGTGCTAATAAAGAATTATCAACTCCTATCCTTATATTGCTCATTATTGTCTATGGTTTGTTAAGCTTCCCTAGAAAGAAAGGTTATGGTAGCTATCTCAATTGGTTTTTACCTTAGGCTTGTACCACATGCTCAAATCTCTGCCAATCAGTTTTTCCAACTTTTTTAGGTTTGGCTCAAAAGACTTGTTTATTTCGCGCTCAAGCTCAGGGTTGAGCTTCTTTTTATCCTTGAGTTCTGTCAGAGTATAAGCTTTTATTTTGGTAACTAACTTCGGAGAAAGAATTGATTTAACAGCAAGTCTTAATGGTGTGGGGAGAGTAATGAGGAAATTGGTAAAATGCACGAAAAACTTGTTTTTTGGCTCCATTCTTGCCTCGTTTTTAGTAG
>CAYJRP010000005.1:18931-21669 GCA_964372675.1 Candidatus Woesearchaeota archaeon
GTAAAATGCACGAAAAACTTGTTTTTTGGCTCCATTCTTGCCTCGTTTTTAGTAGTAAAGTCTGGTTTGCGCCTTTTTACTCCTAAAAATTTAAGCAATTTATAGTAAGCGCCTTCCTCGTCATTTCTTATTTCATCTAAAAGCAAGACATGGACATTTTCTTTTCCAAATGCGTCGATATATCTTTTAACCTGGGGGTAATAATCGGCCATGTCCAGATAGTAATAATTTTTTATTACCTCTGGTCTGTTTTTCTCTTTTCTTTTTTTTTCCAACTTTATCGCTTTGAGAAAATCAGGCTCTGTTTCGTAGCCAAGCCTTATGCAGGCGTTATGCCAGGAAAACATTTGCTCTGCAGGGTTACGCAAGTGGATAATTATTTTTGCTCTTGGATTGAAATTTTTTATTTTTTGAGCGGCCACTCTTGAAACAGCCGACCTAGAAACTTGGTCAAGAATAATTTTTTTTCCTTTTCCTGCCTGAAAATAAGAGAGGTATTTTTGTATTGAATTTATTCTGTCCTGTTTTCCTTCTACGTCTTCAGAAAAGAAGTCAGTATCCACCATGTTTACATAAATCTCAGGGTGCTTGCTTAGAGCATTTCTTATCTGGACTTTTCCAGACCTAGGCACTCCAACAACAAAAACATTTGGCTTAACAACATCCATGGATTGTTTTAAAATGTAGGGTATAAATAGCTTTTGAATCTCAAAGAGACTACCTTACAACAAAAAATGGATTTCGCATGTTTTGCTTGTTATACTCAAGCTCCGTATCCTTATTTATTTCAAAAACATTCTTGCCTGCGAATTTGACTACTGCGTGAGCTGCTGCAGTGTCCCATTCCCAGCATGGCTCTAATCTCGGATAAATGTCTGCCTTGCCTTCTGCGACCATGCAAAGCTTCAACGAGCTTCCGATGTTGAATAACTCTATATTTGGATGCTCTTTTTTTAAATCTTCTATAAATTTAGCAGTCTCTTCGTTAAAATGACTTTTGCTTGCAACAACCACATACGCTGAATTTTTTTCCTTTTTTATCGGAAGTTTTTGAGGTTCTTGGCTTGCGATTTTTTTGAAACTCCCGTTGATTTTATCTCCATAATATAATGTGTCTTTCAGAGGCACATAAACTACTCCAAGAATTGGCTTCCCTTTATGGACTAAGGCAATATTTACTGTAAAGTCTCCGTTTTTGTTTATAAATTCTTTTGTTCCATCCAATGGGTCAACAAGCCAGAAAAGGCTCCAGTTTTTTCTCTTCTCAAAACTTATTTCTTTGCTTTCTTCTGATAAAATGGGAATGTCTGGATAAAGCCCATTAAGGCTTTTAATTATAAAGTCATGAGATTTTGTATCTGCTTCTGTCAATGGGGAGTAGCCTTCCTTGAAAGAATCGCTTTTCTTTTGAGTTATTTCATAATCTTTTCCGTATATCTCTAAGATAATTTTTCCTGCCTTGCGGGCAATTTCTACGATATCATTTATATCTATTTCGTGGCTTTCTGCAATAAGCTTCTTCATGCTAATAAGATAAAAGCCGGGTTTATAAAAACTAATGCAAAACAACCACATATATCTTTTTAAATTGCCTATTTTTAGCATAACTATGGTGAATTTTGGAATAATAGGATGCGGTCGGGTATCTGAAAAGCATATCAATGCCCTTAAACAAATTGTTGGCGCTAAAATCGCAGCTGTCTGCGATGCAAATGAGGATAAGGCTAAAAAAGCAGCTTTGCAAGCAGGATGCAAATATTATACAAATTATGATGAATTATTGGCGGATCCAAGCATTGATGTAGTAAATATATGCACTCCGTCAGGGCTTCATCCAGAAATGGTAATTAAAGCGGCTCTGGCGAAAAAACAGGTTGTATGTGAAAAGCCTATTGCTCTTACTATGAAAGACGCTTCAAATATGGTAGAAGAGTGCAAAAAGAATCGCGTGTCTTTGTTTGTAGTAAAACAAAATAGATACAACCAACCAATAATGCATCTAAAGGAGGCTATTGACAAAGGAAGATTTGGGAGAATTTTCTTGGCAAATGCTACTGTAAGATGGAGTCGCGGACAAGAATATTATGACCAGGATGCTTGGCGAGGCAAAATACTATCTGACGGTGGAGTTTTACTAAATCAAACTTCCCACCACATAGATATGCTTCGTTGGCTTTTGGGAGATGTGTCTTCAGTGATATGCAAAAAAGCCACGTTTGGTCATGAGATAGAAACAGAAGACACTGCAATAGCTTTGCTAAGATATAAGAGTGGAGCAATTGCAACTTATGAAGGAACAACATGTGCCTTCCCAAGAGATTTGGAAGGCTCGATTTCAATTTTGGGAGAAAAAGGCTCTGTTAAAGTCGGAGGGTTTGCAATGAATAAGGTGGATGCTTGGCAGTTTGCAGAACCGCATCAGGTTGACGAGCATATAATTCATTCCATAACAAATCCGCCTAATGTTTATGGCTTCGGGCATTTGCCTATGCTTAAGGAAGTTGTAAGGTCATTGCAGGCAAATCAAGAGCCAAAAATCGACGGAGAAGAAGGCTCCAAAAGCTTAAAAGTAATAATAGCAATGTTAAAATCGGCGAAAACAGGAAAAGAAGTATTTGTGGATGAAATAGGCGATGACGATGCAAACTATTATTATTGACAAGATTTATAAAGCTAAGCTATAAAAAATAATTGTTGATGGAGAACTTAATGAGCAAAATAGGATTTTCAGATGATAA
>CAYJRP010000006.1:0-21455 GCA_964372675.1 Candidatus Woesearchaeota archaeon
TTAGGGATTTCAAGCAGGAAGTAAAGGCCCTTTTAGAATTGACAGGAAAGAGATAGTTATATACTGGTTTACCCTCTGAATTGACTCAGGGTTATTGCGAACGCAATAATCTTTATATATTGGACTTTATTTCGTGGGCAATGAAAGGGGCAATACTTTTGGCGATGGCTGTTTTACTAACGATTAATCTATCTTTGGCTGCTGATTTGTCTGTGGAGAAGCTTGAACAGAAGAATATTCTTATTACTGAAATAGGAAATAATGCCACTGCTGTTCTTAAAATAACCAATAATGAAAATCAAAAAGACAGCTTCCAGATTTATTCTTTGGTTGGTGTTAATATTTATCCTAAAGGATTTTTTGAAATTGGCTCGGGAAACACAATAAGCTTGGAAGTTAATTTTGTGCCTTATCTTGGCGTGATAAAAGACCACAAAGGAGAAGAGTATATTTTTGAATACCAAATAAAAGGACAGAAGACAGGATACTTTAAGGATAACTTTGCTATAAAAATTCTCGGAGTCAAGGATGCTGTCCAGGTTATGGTCGATAGCATTGGTCTAAATGCGCAAGAGGCCAAGATAACCATAAAAAACAAGGAAGATTTTGCGTTTCAAAACTTAAAAATCGGCGGGAAATCCAGGTTCTTTGAATTTTCAAAAACTCTTGACTTAGCTCCTGATGAGATTGTTGGATTTAACGTTCCTGTAACAATAGGAAGGGGGCTTGAGGCAGGCGAATATGATTTTGACTTATCTTATGAATTAAATGGCGTGAAATCTGATTCTCTCGGAATTGTCAAATATCTTGAATTTGGAGGGATTTCTGTTTCAGAGCACTCTGAAGGTTTCATAGTCAGAAAGAATACAATTACAAAAGTCAATGAAGGAAATATTCCAACAAAGGCAGTTATAGGAATAAAGAAAAATGTTTTAACCAGATTATTCACTGTTTACTCAACTACAGCAGATTCTGCAGAAAGGAATGGCTTGTTTGTGAACTACTTATGGGAAAGAGAACTTGGAGTCGGAGAATCTTTTGCTATCAGCTCCACAACTAATTACACGTTTCCATTCATCTTGGTATTAATAGTAATTTTAGTAGCCGTAGCAACGAGGTTTTTGGTTTCAGGAAAGCTCACTGTTCATAAAAATGTTTCGCTTGTTAAAACGCGGGGAGGAGAGCTTGCCCTTAAAGTGTTTGTGCGTGTCAAAGCCAGAAAAGCTGCAAGCAACATACATCTTACGGACAGAATTCCCCATATGGCTCACCTGTATGAGAAATTTGGAATGAATGCGCCTAAAGTAGATCATGCAAGCAGGAAATTGGAGTGGCACATTAATAACTTGAGCTCTGGCGAAGAAAGAGTCTTCACTTACATTATTTATTCGAAGATAAATGTTGTTGGAAGATTTGAGCTTCCTTCTGCACATGCCTCTTATGAAACCGACGGCAAGACAGAAAGCGTCCTGTCAAATCAAGTTTATTTTGCGGCTGAGACTGCGGAGAGATAATTCTTCTTTTTTAGAAAGTAATTTAAATCTAAAAAATAAGTGGTTCTATGGACAAGAAGATAGTTTTCGTTACTGGGTCTAGTAGGGGGATAGGTAGAGCCTTGACTGAAAAATTTTTGGCTGAGGGCTACGAAGTTATTGGCACGTCTACTTCTGGGAAATCTCCATGGAGAGATAATAATTTAATTATTTTGAAACTGAATTTATCATCGTCAAAAAGCATAGAAAATTGTGTTAAAGATTTTACTAAGCTTAATAAAAAAATTGATATTCTGATTAATAATGCAGGTATTTGGTCTGACAACGAAAATCCTATTATGAATCTCGCTTATTTGCGGAGGGTTTTGGAAGTAAATCTTATTGGGACAGTTGATTTGACTGAGAGACTTATTCCGTATGTGCATGACGGAGGCAAAATAATTAACATTTCATCAAGGGCCGGTTCTATAACTCATGTTGGAATTAAAAAGAACGTTAATTATTCAGATTATAGAATTTCTAAGACCGCAATTAATATGTACACTAAAATTTTATCCATAAGGCTGGAAAATAGAAAGATTATTGTCGCCTCCATTCATCCAGGTTGGACTGAAACGGACATGGGTGGAAAAGGGGCTGATTTTACACCGGCCGAATCTGCAGAGAACGTTTACAAAAGAATAGTCACTTTGAAGGAAACTGGACAATTCTGGTTTAAGCAAGAGAAGTTTCCTTGGTAAAAACACAAAGTGAAAGCTTTAAAAACATTCTAAAGTTTTCTTATTTGGACCCCTCGGTAGCTCAATGGCAGAGCGCGCGGCTGTAGTCAGGATAGACTAGCATGGACATTCCATAATGGATAAGGATGAAATGCGAGCAGAAACTTTTCGCTAGAAAAGCAGACAGAACCCGCGTTACCCAAGTTCGATTCTCGGCCGAGGGATAATTTATTTTTCGAAACACTAAATTAAGTTGTGTGTTGCGTCAAATCTCTTTCGTGGATGGTGGGCATGCGCTGCGGAGGCCCAGCTTCTCCACACTTACTACAGTAATGAGCTGGTTCACATTTCACATGATTTTGTCCGTCTAATGGACGCACACTAGGAATAACATCCCTTGATACCACTACTCTGGTTGCTGGAATATTGTGCACAATGCATTCATAAGCATCGTCTCTTGTTTTTCTTAAAATGACCCCCGAATCAAGATTTTTACGATAAACAGTATTTCCGTCGCGAGCTTCGCCATATCTTATTGGCCTGAAAAATTCACTTCCCCCATTTAGTTCATAATGTAGACTTCTAATACGAGCCAGATCGGGGGGCTCGACTTCAGCTGGTTCTGAACTTGGTGTGTCTTCCATTTTAATAGGCTAGTAAAAAGAATAATTAGTATTTAAACTTTTTAGTTTTTTAATTTTAGTAAACATGGTGTTTGTGTAATTTTCTTGCGCGGAAATAGACAGCCGCAGCTATCAATATAATTAAAACAAAAATAACAATGTTTATTATGTTTGCCTGATCTGAAAGAAATTCAGTAATAGCATTTCCTGTAGTCGGGCTTGAGCTTGCTTGAGGATTTTCAGGATTATTATTTTGGCTGCTTTGCTCTGGCGGAGACTCTTGAGTTCCAGGTTGATTGTTATTGCTTGGAGGAGTTGATACTGTATTTCCACTTATTCCTGTGCCGCCTGAACTTCCTCCGCCCCCACTGCTGCTTCCTGTTGTTGGGCTTGATTCTGTTGTGCAAGTTGAGCTGCACCCATCTCCGCTTAATGTGTTGCCGTCATCGCATTGCTCGCCGTTTTGAAGAATTCCATTGCCGCAGACAAATGCAGGAGTTGTGGCTTGTACAATATTAGAATAAGCACTTTGACCCTGACTATTGTAAGATGCAACTCTATATTGGTAAGTTGTTAGTTGCTGCACTGTTGTGTCTATATACTGCTGCACATTTGCGCCTACTTGGGCAATCTGGGCAAAACTTCCTGCTCCGCTTTGCCTTTCAATATAGAACCCAAGTTCATTAGATGATGCGTCTGTCCAAGCGAGAGTTATTGTACCTGGAATTGGCTGGGAAGCCTGGGCTTTTATTGACTTGGAATTAATAAACAAAAGACCAACGGCTAGAATAATTAGACTAAAAAAGATAATGCCTCTTTTGATACTCATCTTATAACTGGGATAATTTTATATTTAAAATATTAACTATGGCGTATTCTTGTTTAATTCAATGACAATAATTAAAAAGTCTTTTAATCTAGGATAAAAATGGAAAAGAGGTTTTTGAAATATGTTGTAGTATTGCTTGTTCTGTTGTTTATAATAGTCGCTATTTTTACAATTAGACAGATTGAATTTGATAGGGGCGGCGCCCCACAAATAACTGCTTTTGTTGTTGTGAACAATGTTGAGACTGCTAAGTTAATTCCTCTTAAAGTAGAAGACATCAGCGGTGTTGCGCGAGTTGACGAGCCTGTTGAAGGGCAAGTTCCATTTGGAAAAGGATTTGTAACAAATATTAATCAGTTAAGTGTGCTTAGATTGAATGCTGGACAGTATGAACTTGTTCCTGCTCAATTTTTGGCGAGCACAACGCACGCCGATTCTAGCATCAATCTCATTCGCTATCACTTTAGGCTTCCTGTGTCATTGCCGGCGAATGCGGCTCACACTTATTATTTATATTATGGCTCTACTGGCGGAGCATCTGCATCTGTGCCGTCTCCTCTTAATTTGAATAATATTGGGGGAGAGGATGTTTTGAGTACAACAAACTCTGACGGACAGATTGTCAGCATTACCATTGACCCATCAAAATTTTCTATTGCTAAACGTGTTAATGTCGGCGGAGTGGATATTTGGCCGCTCGATGCTTCTCGTGGGTTTTATGTTGAGTCTGAAACAGGTTCTATTTTTAATTCCTTGAGCCCGCCAACTTCCATGAACTGGGTGTGGACAGGGCCATTAACTAGTGTACTTAATGTTCAAGGCTCTATTTCTGGGACTCCCTTGACTTATTCAGCTTACATCCAGTTTTATGCTGGAACTTCAAGAATTGATGTCAAGAGCATTATTTTCATGCATCGCGGGCCTCGTAACCTTGTGGTTTCTGCACAGTATTATTTTAAGCGGCTCTTTTTCCAGAGTGTCGTTGGTGATTTAACAGGCACTCAAACACTTCAAACAGATTACGCCTCTATCCCTTACACTAACCAGGTTGTCCAAGTTATTCAGGACGGCACCCCGGGAGGCATTGATGATTATACAACTTCTACTGCACCTGAACCGACCACAGCCAATTCGCTTGACAATCTTTATCATAAGGTCCGTGTGGATGGCTCTCTTGCCCCTGTTTCCGGCACGCAAGGCAACGGCCTTTTATCATATTATAATTCCCAGCAAAGGTATAGCTCATTTTTCAAGGACTTTTGGCAGAACAGCGCAAAATTAATAACTTTCTCGCGCACAGGAAGCATAAATAATTATGTGCTTGATTTGTGGCCGAAGCAGAATTTATACAACGACCTTACACACACCATCGGTGCGAAACACGGCGTGAGCTCTTCAAACAATCTGATTTATAACAACTACGGCAGCGGCGTGCCTTCGAGCCAAAGCACCAACAATTATGTATTTGAATCGGGGGCAGGAAAAACATACACTTTCGGGTTTAACTTTGATTACAATCTTCCTATGCCAGCAAATGACTATGCGAAAGCGTATCAGTATCCTTTGCTCGGGCTTCCACCTAAAGATTACTGGAAAGCATTTTTGCCGATGTATGTTGAATCAAGAGACTGGACGCAAGAGGCAAGCCTTAGTTCAAGCACACGAAGCGCTGCAATGGTTGTTGATAGATGGGGAAAAGCAATTTGGGATACCAGCGTCCTCACTAATTGTGGGCTTCCCCAATGCATTACAATGCTTCAGCGTCTTGAGAGAGGAGGCATGAATGTTAATACAGAAGGAAGATTTATGTACACTTGGGGAATTTATGGAAACCAGCTATGGGGCACTGTTCAGAATGACCAAGATTCTTATGGCTGGACAGAAGGCTCTGTGCTCGCCGCGCTCCGGAATCAGGATGTAGAGGGAGTTACTCGTGCGCCTGTTGGTTTTTTCAGAGACATTGCTTGGTATTGGGCAACTCCAGGGCAGGCAATGTTTGGCACAGGAGGATATCGCTATCAGTCAGGAGACCAAGTCTTCGGCAGTTATGGCGCATCGCCTAGACATTCGCCTTCGTTTGGAAAATGGCTTTGGCAGATTATTACTGGAGACTGGCAGGCGAAGGATACTCTTTTGATTACAAGCGCAAGATTCACGGGCGACGGCATTCCTGGCTGGCAGCAGGAAATACAGCAAACAGGATTTGGGGGAGACCATGGAAAAGTGGGGCATTATGGAAAAGATTTGCAGGGACTTGCTGCTGCTTATGACGCGACGGGAAATCCAGCCCGCTTACAAACAGGTATGCAGTTATTACAGACTGCTTTGAATTATGCTGCTGACTGCAAAGCACGTTACGGTGTGAATTTAATTGTTTACGATAACAATAATGATGTCAGCAACTGCGGGTTGCAATATACCGGTTCAACTACTGTTTCAGGCACAACTTATCAATACCAGCACAGCGAGATGCAACTGTTTATGATAGGATATTTGTGGCGGGGCGGAGCAGAAATATTGAGCAGATATAAATCTCATTTTGGTTCTACTGATCCGTTGTATATCTCAGTTCATTCAATGTTTGTAAATACAATGAACGAATTTTTCACCGGCTCTGTTCAGCCATTTATTAGCTCGCAATCTGGTGTTTCCCTTCCTCAAGATTACGCGATTGTAAGAATTACCTCTGGACCTCTTGGGACTCCTCCAATTGAGCTTTTAAATGCTGTTTGCAGCAACAACCCTGCCTCTGGATCAGCTAATTCTAATCCTATTGCAAATTCAGGAACACTTGGGACTAGTTACTTCTTTACATGCAGCGGACTTGGCGCAAGCAATGCAATTAATTTAGTTTCTGGCTTGGGATACTTGTATCAGGAAACAGGCGACTTAGCTGTCAAAGCAGCAATTGAAGATATTTTCAATGATGTTTTTAATTCTGGCACCTGGTCGCAAGTGTCATATCATAACAGCCAATATGTTACTATAGTAAAGGAAGCTTCCACATTTATGTATGAGGCGCCTCGTGGACTTGCTGCGCTTGTCGGCTCGAGCTGCTCGCCAAATGGATTACAACAGAGCTGCAGCACTGGCCAGCCGGGAATTTGCGCTCAAGGATCAAGAACATGCACAAACGGATTGTGGAGCATTTGCACAAGCAGTAATTCTCCAATCGTTGAGATTTGCAGTAATACTCTTGACGATGACTGCGATGGTGTTGTAAATGATGGATGTACTTGCTCTTCATGGGCGGGGGCAGCTGTTTGCTCTGCAACTAACATTTGTTCAGGACAGCTTGTTACTCAAGCAGCCCAGCCGAATTGCTGCATCGGCTCCTGCCAGACTCCTGTGATTCCAACAGGGCTTATTGCTGCTTATTCTTTTGAAGAAGGTGCTGGCGCAACTACAACAGCAGATGTTTCTGGAAATAATAATCAAGGAACACTAATTAACGGACCTCAATCAATACAGCAGGGCCGATATGGACACGGGCTTTCATTTGACGGCGTTAATGATTATATTTCAGTGCCAAACTCAGCAAATTTGAATCCTACCAATGAACTTACTATTACTGCATGGGTTAGAAATCCTTCTAATGGAGACATGCTTATTTCTAAAGGGATATCGGCAGGCCAGTATCAACTCCGTTTTGTTTCACCTGGCATTCGTTATAATATCAATGGAAATGTTGGGCCAACGAATGCATACAGCTTTATTCCAGATACTTGGCATCATGTTGCTGGAATTTTTGATGGCAATTCTGACACAATGAAAATTTACGTAGATGGGATTCTTGTTGACCCAGTTTCTACCTCTATAACAACAACTATTCAGGCAAGCACAGTTGAGCTTAATATTGGGCGCAGGTCTCAGCCTAGCGCCGGCACTGAAAATTATTTATTTGGAGATGTTGATGAAGTGCGCCTATACAACCGCGCTCTTTCTCTGAATGAAATTCTTTTTGACATGAATCTCCCAATTCAACAAGGCTCTTCTTTCTGCGGAAATAATCTTGTCGAGCCAGGAGAGCAATGCGGAGAGCCGTCGCTTCCACAATGCTCTAATGGGTTTGTTTGTTCAAGTTGTGTTTGCGCCGCTAACCCTGCACCAACCGCGCCTACAAACTTGCAGGCGACGGTGAACTAACAATTAACAAATTGCATTATTGTTTCTAGATTATTGATTATATCAAAGTTATGGATAACTGCGCGATTTATAGCCTATATAGCCGCAGTTTTCCAGATAGAGAACTGCAAAATAAGTAGGACATAAGCCATGCAGTTCTCTATATCTTGGCGCATGGGTGGATTGAGGACTAATGATAAATATAATTTATATTGTGATATGTTTTTGATAATTATAGTTTAATCTGGGAAGTTAATTCTCCCCAAGCAATTTAATCAAAACAGCTTTTTCAGCATAAGTTCTGTTTTCAGCTTGGTCATAAATAATGCTTCTTGGTGAGTCCATGACGTCGTCTGTAACTTCATCTCCTCTGTGAGCAGGCAGGCAATGCATGAACTTTGCTTTTTTGCTGATATTCATTATTTTTTCATTTATTTGATAAGATTTTAGTTTTGCCATTCTTGCTTTTTTCTTTGATTCTGGAATATGGTAGGACATCCACGTATCTGTGTAGATTATATCTGCGTTTTCCACTGCTTTTTTTGGGTTTTCTTCGAAGTTATATTTGAGATTGCCAATTGCTTCTTTATTCGGCAGGAATTCTTTTGTTTCTGGGCATGAAATTGTAATTTTTATGCCTAGCTTGTCGCATGCGATAATTAAGTCATGAGTAACATTATTATTAGCGTCACCAAGGTAAACAACTTTTTTTCCTTTGAAACTTGAAAGATGTTCTTTCATTGTCAGCAAATCGCCGAGGATTTGGCATGGGTGATATAAATTTGTCAGACCATTTATTACTGGAACTGTTGAGTATTTTGCTAACTCAACCAGGTCTTTATGCGAATACAAACGGGCCATAATGCAGTCTACGTATCTTGAGACAACTCTTGCAAAATCTTTTATTGCCTCTTTTTTTCCCAAAGTTGAATCATGCAAATCGTAGAATATGGCATGCCCTCCTAACTGGTACATTCCAATGTCAAATGACAAATGCGTTCTTAAAGACGGCTTGGAAAACAGCATTAAAAGTGTTTTTCTGTGAAAATAATTTTCATATTTTTTTTTATTGTGCTTGATTTTTTCTGCCAAACCAACTAGAGCAAGAATCTCTTTTCCTGACAAGTCTTTTAGCGAGAGCAGGTCTTTGTAAGTCATATAAATCCTCTTTTTTTCAGAGTAAGCAAGCAACCCTATATTTTAATACTTACTATTTTGGATGTATCTAATAATTAAATTAGAATATTGTAAAGTTATAGGGATATACAAGCAGTTAAATGTCCATTAAGGTTTATGGGATACACTATTCAATTAAAATCAAAAAATTTTTGAGTTCACCACGCACTAAAGTGCGTGGTTTGTTTTAAATTTTTGGATGCAAGCAAATTGCTTTCGTTGGCAATTTGCTGCACAGAAATTTGCCATAGTAAACAAATTTCTTGTGCTCAAAGTGTTCCGCACACTAAAGTGTGCGGTTTGTCAAACACTTTGACATTATCAATAATACTCTCGATAGATATTAGCATCCGTTTTGAAGTGAACCTCCCTATGCCAAGAGTATAGGGCATCATATAGAATTAACAAATACATAAATATTTTAGAAGCTCAAGGGCATTAAGATTTGATGCTCCCACCTATAAGCGTTGTATGTTAACTTAAATCTTTATCCCCAGGGCAAGACCTTGGGAGTATTACGCTAAAATAACTTAGGATGATATAAGCAATTAATTTCTGAGATGTTATATCTCGTTAAGTAGACAGTATCTTAAATTAGTTAATAATAAATACTCTCTAGGATTATTTGGCATATGGATGAAAAAAGAGCCCTTGACCTTCATAGACGCTTGAGAGGAAAGTTCTCAATTGCCCCAAAAATAAATGTCACTAAAAAAAATCTAGCTCTATTGTACACTCCTGGGGTTGCTTCGGCGTCTAAAGCAATTGCCAAGAGCAATGAAGCTGCATACGATTTAACTATTAAGGCAAATTCTGTGGCAATAGTCACAGACGGGAGCTCTTTACTTGGGATGGGCAATCTTGGAGCTCAAGCTGCTCTGCCTGTTATGGAGGGCAAGGCAATTTTATTTAAAAAATTCGCTGGGATTAATGCTTTTCCAATCTGCATTGATACTCAAGACAGCAACAAAATAATTGAAATTGTAAGGAATATTTCTTCTTCGTTCGGGGGCATAAATTTAGAAGACATATCCGCTCCAAAATGCTTTGAAATTGAAAAAACACTGCAGAATATAGGAATTCCTGTTTTTCATGATGACCAGCATGGAACAGCTATAGTTGTATATGCTGCGCTTCAAAATGCTGCAAAAGCAGTCAAAAAGAAGTTTAGTGAATTGCATGTCGTAATTAGCGGCGCAGGGGCAGCTGGCAGCGCGATATCAAAGTTATTGGCCGGTGCATCTTCTGCTCAATATGATGCAGTAGAGGATGTTATTGTTGCAGACACTCAAGGCGCAATTTACAAAGGACGACCTGGTTTAGCGGCTCACAAACAAGAAATTGCCAGATTTACCAATAAAAAACAAGTGGGGGGCAGCTTAGCTGAAGTTATAAGGGGATCTGATGCTTTTGTAGGAGTATCGCGGCCCGGAGTTTTAAAACCTGAAATGATAAAATCAATGGGAAAAGACCCAATTGTTTTTGCAATCGCTAATCCTGTTCCTGAAATAATGCCTGCCGATGCTAAAAAAGCAGGAGCAAAAGTAATTGCAACTGGAAGAAGTGATTTTCCAAACCAAGTAAATAATGCCTTAGCTTTTCCGGGAGTTTTTCGAGGCGCGCTTGATGCAAGGGTAAAAAAAATAACTACAGCAATGCAGGTTAACGCTGCTATTGCTTTAGCCAGAATTATTAAAAATCCCACGCCAAAAAAGATTATTCCATGTATATTTGACAAACGCATTGTAAATAATATTGCCCATGCTATAAAAATAACCAGGGATTAAATGAGGATAGAAAAAACAGATGTGCTTGTAATTGGATCTGGCGGCGCAGGGCTGCGCGTAGCTATGGAGCTCGCGGATAACAAAATTGATGTTTTAGTTGTTGGAAAATGCAAAATCAGAGATGCCCATACGATTCTCGCAACAGGGGGCATTAATGCTGCGCTGAAAAATATGGATAAAAAAGATTCCTGGCAGCTGCATGCTGCAGACACTATACGCGATGGGGAGCACATTAATGACTCTAAAGCTGTGGAAGTTTTATGCAAAAATGCTCCTGCCGCTGTTAAGGAATTGGCAAGTTGGGGGACTAAATTTCATAGGGAGAAAGACGGCCGTATTACTCAGAGATTTTTTGGTGCAGCAACATACCGCCGTGCATGTTTTGCAGGAGACCATACTGGAAGAGAGATACTTAATACATTAGTCAATCAGACTCTTAAAAGAAAGATAAAATTCAAAAGTGAATTGTATATAACCTCTCTTTTGACAAATAACGGAAAGGCTAACGGTGCAATCGGAATAGACATGAGAAGTGGAAATATAACAGCAATAAATGCTAAAATTGTTGTGCTCTGCACGGGGGGTTACTCAAGAGTATTCAAAAGAAGTTCTTCAAGATTTTGGGAGTCAACTGGTGATGGCATTTACCTTGCATACGATGCGGGAGCCCCATGTATGGATATGGAAATGTTTCAGTTTCATCCAACAGGCATGATTTATCCAGAAAAAGCGGAGGGAGTTTTAGTAACTGAAGCTGTTAGAGGCGAGGGAGGCATTTTAGTGAATGCCCTGGGAGAAAGATTTATGAAGAATTATGACCCTAAACGCATGGAGCTTTCAGCGCGGGATATTGTTGCCCGTGCAAACTATAATGAAATTAAGAGAGGAAGAGGTACAGCCCATAAAGGGGTTTGGCTTGACATTACCAACAAACCGAGGTCTTACATTTTAAAGCGCCTCCCAAAAATGTACAAGCAATTTAAGGAATACGCGGGAATTGATATTTCAAAAGAAATGATGGAAGTGGCTCCCACAGCGCATTATTCCATGGGGGGAGTTAGGGTAGATTACAACACTGGCAAAACCGCTGTTCCAGGATTATTCGCAATCGGCGAGGTAACTGCTGGTCTTCATGGAGCAAATAGACTGGGTGGAAATAGTCTGGCAGAACTTTTTGTCTTCGGGAAGTTAACTGCCAAAACAATAATAAAAGAACTAAAGAAAAGTTTCCTGCTTGGACTTGATGGGGAGATGATTAAGGCTAAAGAGCAGGAATTAAAATTAATGATGCGAAATCGCACTGGCAAAAATCCTGCAGATGTCAAAAGACAAATACAGACAATAATGTGGGACTCTGCCGGAGTTGTCCGCAATGAAAAAGATATGCTCCTAGGTCTGTCTAAAATAAGGAAACTAAAGAGAGTAAAACTCTACTGCGGCTCTCAAATGCGTATGAATGAAAGACTTATGGCCGCGCTTGACATAAAAGCTATGATTCCCACATGCGAAATGATACTAGAGAGTGCTTTATACAGAAGGGAAAGCCGTGGAGCTCATTATCGCTCTGATTATCCCAAAGTCTTACCGAATTGGAAAAAGAATATTATCTGCGCTAGAATAAATGGCAAAATATCTATCTCAACAAAGAAAGTCGGACCAGTTAAAAAAAGTATTGCCAAGCTCCTTACACATAGAAAGGCAATTCATCACTTGCTGGAATAAAAATTAAAAATCAAAAAATAAAGCAGATTCTATTTATTTACATCCTTGCTTCTTCACGCCTGTTTTCACGCCTAGCTCTCGAGCTTGATGCGCGCCTTCTGCGTGTCTTTGCGCGTGATTGCGAAGATCTCCTTCTTTCAGCCATAATTACACCCCTATGTTTAGAAGATACTTCACCTAATAAATAATGGCTTTTCCTTAAAAGTGATTAAATTACTTAAATAAAACTTACATAAAAAGGTTTTTAACAAACCAACATCATATATAAATATGAAAAAGGAAGTGTTTCGCACCGAGAGCGATGTGCTTGGAAAGAAGAGAATACCCTCTAGTGCTTCTTATGGTATACAAACTGCACGGGCAATAGAAAACTTTTCAACATCTGACGTGAAAATGCCGCCCTCTCTGCAGATTGCTATGCTGCAGATAAAAATTGCGGCCGCTCATGCTAACTACAAGTCTGGGGCGCTTGACAAAAGAACGGCAGATATTATTATTAAAGCTGGCAAGAGCATCATTGCTAATCAAAAGAAGTATGAATCAGATTTTATGCTCGGTGCTTATCAAGCCGGCGCAGGCACGCCGTGGCACATGAATATAAACGAGGTCATTGCAAACGTGGCTTTGAAAATGCTTGGCAGAAAAAAAGGAGATTACAGCATTATTGGCCCGCATAATCATGTAAATTGCAGTCAATCTACAAATGATGTGGTGCCTACAGCCATGAGAATTGCGGCTTTGCAATTGGCTATTAAACTTGAAAGCGAACTGAAAAAATTTATTTCGGTTTGCAGGAAGAAAGGCAAAGAATTTCATAATACTATAAAAAGTGCCCGAACTCATTTACAAGATGCGGTGCCTATTACTCTTGGCTTGGAATTTGATGCGTGGGCATCGGACATTGCCAAAAGGCTTAAAACAATCAATTTTACGACAAAAAACTTGCAAGCCTTGCAGATAGGAGGCAGTGCGGTCGGCACAGGAATAAACACACCCCCTAATTTTGCGCAGCTTATGGTTGCACAGCTTAAAAAACAGACAGGACTAAATTTGCACCAAGCAAAAAATAAAATAGAAGAAACTCAATTTATGAGTGACTTTCTGGATTTGTCCTCGGCACTGCGAACTTTGGCAACTGACTTAAATAAAATAGCTAATGATATTCGTTTATTGAGCTCGGGTCCTATGACAGGACTTAATGAAATTTCCCTGCCTAGAGTGGGGCTTGGCAGTTCAATTATGCCGTTTAAATTCAACCCATCTATGGCAGAGATGCTTAATATGGTCTGCTTTCAAGTGATGGGCAATGATGAAACTATCCAGCAGGCAGCTGAAGCAGGGCAGCTTGAATTAAATGTTATGACCCCTGTAATTGCACATAATTTGCTGCAAAGCATCGACCTTTTAACTAGCGCTATACACGAATTCACCAGTAAATGCCTAAGCGGAATAACAGCAAATAAAAAACATCTTAAATTTTATTTTGAAAATTCATCGGCAATTGCAACTGTATTGTCTCCTATAATTGGCTATGATAAAACAGCTTTGCTTATTAAAGAGTCGCAGAAAAGCGGCAAGAAAATCACTAATCTGCTTGTTGAGAAAAGATTAATGACTAAAAAACAGATAAGAAATGTTTTTAGCAGAAAAAACCTTAGAATCTAGCTAAAACGCGTTACAAAAAGCCCTTTTTTTCAAAACATCTTTCAAACTTAGGCCTTTTTCCTGCAGGAAGTATTCAACATTTACAATTGGTTTATTTATTTTGATGAGTTTTGCTAATTTTACAGGGGTGCCGTCGATAACAACATCTGCTGGAGTTTTGTTTATCGTGTTTTGCAATTCTTCAATTTGATGCTTCCAATATCCCATTGCTGGAAGAACGTCTTTAACGTGAGGATATTTTTTGTAAACCTCTTTTATTGAGCCCACTGCATACTTTAAAGGGCTTACTATTTTTGCATGCGCTCTTTTTGCTGCAATATATCCTGCGCCGATTTTCATTCCGCCATGTGTTAGGGTTGGGCCATCTTCGACTACTAGAACTTTTTTTCCTCTCAACATACTCGGATTAGAAACAACTATTTTGGACTCTGCTCTGATGATTATTGCTTTATTGTTAACACTATTTATATTGCTTTCCAGGAGCTTTATATCCTCTTTTTTTGCCGTATCTATTTTATTTATTATAACAACTTGAGCCATTCGTAGATTTGCTTCGCCTGGATGATATAACAATTCGTGGCCTGCCCTATGGGGGTCTGCAACAACAATATGCAAATCTGGCTTGTAGAATGGCAGGTCATTATTTCCGCCATCCCACAAAATAACATCTGCTTCTTTTTCCGCCTTTTCAATTATTTTTCTATAGTCTACACCGGCGTAAATTACAAATCCTTTTTCTATCCATGGCTCATACTCCTCTCGTTCTTCAATTGTGCATTTGTGCTTTTCAAAGTCTTTGTATTTCTCAAATCTCTGAACTTCCTGCTCAATTAAATTTCCATACGGCATCGGATGCCTTATTGCAACGACTTTTTTTCCGGCTTCTTTAAGGACTTGGGCAATCTTTCTTGATGTCTGGCTTTTTCCCGCGCCTGTCCGCACTGCACATACGCTGATAACTGGCTTTTTTGACTTAATCATTGTGTCTTTGGGCCCTAGAAGAACAAAATTTGCGCCATTTGCGAGAGCAATAGATGCTTTGTGCATTACTTCTATATGGTTTAAGTCTGAGTAAGCCAAGACTACATCATTTATATCATATTTTTTAATTAATTCTGGAAGTTTTTCTTCAGAAAATACTGGAATATCTTGCTTGTATAACTTACCTGCAAGCTTTTTAGGGAAACTTCTTTTTTCTATGCCAGGTATTTGCGCAGCAGTGAAGAACTTTACTTCGTAGTATGGGTTGTTCTTATATTTTGTGAGAAAGTTATGATAATCTCTGCCTGCTGCTCCAAGAATTGCTACGTTTCTTTTATTCATTTATTAACCTCTTTTTTTGCTTTTGTTTAGTTTATTTATTCGGTTCTTCAAAGTCCTCGCTTTTTAATTTAACCCATCTTGAAGCAACCTTTAAAAGATGGTTTGATGTTGAAAGTTTTGAATGCCTCTTTCTATCAAAATAAGTATAAATAATTATCTCAAATCCCTTTTGCTTCATTCTTTCAATCACCGGAACAAAGTCAGAATCAGAAGCAATAAGTATTATCTTTCTAATATCTGGATGAATCTCTTTGGTGTCGTACAAGTCTAAGATAATAAGTGCGTCAATTCCTTTTTGAGAGAATTCTTCTTTCCCTTGTTTATTAATTATTTTCTGGCACCTGCCTTCTCTTAAAGTAATCCATTCTTTGTTTCTTAACATTTTAGTCATATTTTGATATTGGCTCATCATAAAGTCTTCCTTTTCTGTAGGCCTAGAGCTTTGATAAGGCGGGGCAGTATAGATATAAAGATGTTTTAATTTTAAATTCTCTTTTTTGCAAATATTCCTAAACGTTTGCAAATATCTTTTTGGCTTTCCATCCTGTCTTTGGAAATGCTTTTTAACTAAACCAAAAAAACCATCATCGACAAAAACTAAAGTATCTTCCATTATAAACCGCCCCTATTTTATCAGAAAAAGATAAACATCCGGCAACCTTGCGATCACCGGGGCTCATACTCACAATCCGAAGACTGCTAATATCATCCATATTTGAATATTTATAAACATTGCCTTTTTCCATTTTACCTCGTTATAGCAGTCCCTCTTTTTTCATTATTAATGTTCTCAATATTAGTTATTATAACTTTCTTTCCGCCTTTTTGTAAAAAGCTAATTGCCGCTTCAATCTTGGGGCCCATGCTTCCTGGATGAAAATGGCCTTGAAGGTAATATTTTTTCAAATCCTTCAAATTGACCTTTGCTAATTTCTTTTCTCTGCTTGTGCCGTAATTCAAGTAAGCTCCATCAACATCTGTTATTATTATTAATTCGTCTGCCTTAATCAGTGAAGCAAGGCATGAGGAAGCAAGGTCTTTGTCGACTACAGCCTCCACTCCTTTGAGTTTTCCTGAATCTTCAATAACAGGTATTCCTCCGCCTCCAGCCGCAATTACTATTGCGCCACTATGGAGCAGAGAGCGTATCACCTTGTGTTCTATTATCTTGATTGGCTTTGGAGAAGCTACGACCCTTCTATATCCACGATTTGAATCTTTCTTTATTTTGAATTTTTTACTTAGTTTTTTAGCCTCTTTTTCTGAATAGAATTGTCCGACAAACTTGGTTGGATTTTTTAATGAGGGATCTTTTTTATCAACGAGAACCTGGGTAAGAACCGTAGCGACGCCTTTTTTTGACTTTGTTTTTTTGAAAGCGTTGTATATCTCTTTTTGTATTAAATACCCTATTTCTCCCTCTGTTTCTGCGTCTATTATATCCAATTTCTCTTTCTGCTGCAAAAGCAAGTACCCTGCTTGAGGGCCGTTGCCGTGGGCTATAATTACATGGTTGTCTTTGATAATCTTCGCAAGGTTCTTTACAGCCTTTTTGACGTTTTTTGCCTGAACTTCTGCGGTTGGCTTCTCTCCTTTATTTAAGATTGCATTGCCTCCTAGGGCTATTACTATTGTTTTCATTTTAACCTCCTTCTAAAAACTCGTAAATCTCTTTTTGCATATGACTATTCAATGAAACATGATGCTCTCCAGTTGACATCTTTAGAGTTAAGAAATCGAGCCTTAATAATTCTTGTATTGCCAGCCTGGCTTCCTTGCTCCCTCTTAGGTGTTTTGGCAAAGCTTTCTTGAGATTTGTTATTTCGGTGTGCCTTCCGCCCCAAATATTAAGATTAACTAATTTTCTAAGAAATCTTTTCATAATATCTTTTTCTAGAGACATTCATTAAATGAATTATGGATGATATTAAATCTTTCCAATATTTAGCGGAACTATAGTGTTCCAGATTAGGAACATTTATAAATGAGTGATTTTTGCATTAATCATGGGCACTTTATTTAAAAGAGCTTTAGGGGATACTCCAAAGATAAGAGTCTTGGAATTTTTTATAGAGGGACGAGAGCTAGATTATCATATAAGCGATATTGCAGAAGGAGCTGAAATAGGAAGAACAACTTTGTTTAGAATCTGGAATGATTTAATTAAGGCAAAACTCATTATTCCAACTAGGCAAATAGGAAATGCAAAACTTTACAAACTTAACCAGGAAAACCCATTTGTGAAGAAACTTGTGGTCTTATTCGATGAAGTAATATTTCAGAAAAGGAAAGTAAGTGCTTAATATTGCTGTTTGCTTTAAGTATGTGAATGCCCGCATTCCATGAATTCGCATATTTTTCCAGAATGCCTGAATCCTTGGGCGTGAATTGCTTTGCTGACTTCTTCAATGACTTGCAGACCAATGTCGATGTCAGATTTTTCAATCAAATATGGGGGAACAACTCGAATTGACTTTTCTCCTGCTCCCAACACTACCAAGCCGTTTTTTATACATTCAATGACAAAGTCATCCCTCTTTTTGCTGTTTTCTAAGTCAAATCCAATCATTAGGCCTCTGCCCCTTATGTTTGAAATGCCTGCAATTTGATTCAAACAATTCATAATATATGCGCCCATTGTTTTGTTTCTTGTCAAGAGTTTTTTCTTCTTGATTATCTCAATAATTTTTATTCCAATCGCCATATCCAGGACATGCCCACCACCCCATGTGCTGGAGATTGAGCCATGTTCCTTTGGGAACAAACTCTTTGGAGCAACTACTGCGCCAACTTGAAGCGCTTTTGCCGATGAGAAAACATCTGGCTTGATGTTGTAATGCTCAAAGCCCCACCATTTTCCTGTGCGCCCCATGCCGCACTGGACTTCATCAGCAATATACGGAATCTTATATTTTTTGCAAATAGAATGCAGATCTTTTATCATTTTATCTGGTGGAATTCTATAGCCTCCCTCGCCTTGGAAATGTTCAACAATAACAAATCCTACTGAGTCTGCTCCCTCTTCATTAATTATCTTTTGCAATTCCTGGCCTGCTTTATCTCCAAAAGATATTTTTTTATTTGCTTCAAGAACATAACCTTTTCTATGAACTGGTTTTGAATGGTGCAGACTTAGAGCTCCTAAAGTCCTGCCGTGAAATGCGCCTTCAATTGAAACGCTGAATTTCATCTCTGGGCGATGATGCATACATATTTTTATTGCATTTTCAACTGCTTCTGCTCCAGAGTTAACAAGAAAAGCTGTGTCCATTCCTTTAGGAGATATTCCTGTCAGCTCTTCTATTAATTTCAGGTGTTCTTCAACTCCAAAGTCCTGACCAGCGTATTTTATTGGGAATCTGTTAGAATATTTCTTTATGATTTGAAGGAGTTCTGGAACATTATATCCAAGAGGATTAGAGCATATCTGGCTTCCAAAATCCAAGAAAACATTTCCATCTATGTCTTCAGCGTAAGGGCCTTTTCCTTTTCCAGAAAACACAATTGGATGTGGAACAGCCCACCCGCCGTTTTTCTTTTTTAATCCTGCGAGGATTCTGGAAACTTTTGGTCCTGGAATGCTTGTCTTTATGCGAATCATTTTATCACCTTGTAATGGAGCTGAATAATACCGGAAGATAACTTTTTAGTTTTAAATAACTTTAATCTTTGTTCAAAATTATCCTCGGCAAATATTTTTATCCCTCTTCCCAAAACATACGGTTCAATATTTATTATAACCTCATTTATCAACTTATTTTTCATAAATGCACTATTTATTGTACTGCCACCAGTTAAAAGCACTTTATTATAACCCAAGGATTTAGCTTTCTCTAAAGCCGCGCGTGGTGAACTAGCAAAAAAGTAAGATTCATAATCTTTTAAATTCATATTCTTAGAGATAACAAGTTTCTTTGCATTTACATTGTCAAAATTATAAGCTGGCCACTTCTTAACTTCATCATAAGTTTCCCTACCCACGATAAAGCAACCCGTCTTTTCTGCTAATTGCACAAATGTATGCCAATTTTCATGAGATAAGAAATCCTCAGAATGGTTTTCTGTCGCTATCACCCCATTCAAACTCATAGCCATATACAACACCACTTTCATAATATCACCTATCGAGAAAAAGAAAACTTTGTTTATATAATTAACTTAATATTGACTTGTTTAATTTAGCTTTTAACTTTTTGCTTATATCTTCATTATAAATCCAAATTATGCCTTCTTTCAAGATAGCAATCTTGCCGCTTTGCTCTAAATATCTTAGAATTAAATTTAGGGTTTGTCTCATTATCTGTTTAGAGAGCCTTCGGTCTATTTCATTTCTTGAAACTGGTTCTTTTGCATTTCTTATGAGATTCTCTACATTAAGCACGGTGTCTAATCTCGGATAGTGTAAAACTTGACTTGCCATTTTATATACTTATAGGATAGGATAGACTTATATAATATATAAAGCTTTGCCTTAAGGTTTAGTTATCATCGATTTGCGCCTTCTGCAACTTCCCTGAATAATCAAAATAAACTGTTTTTACTTCGCTAAATTCCTCTATGCCTAAGATGCCTGCTTCTCTTGTGCCGTTTCCTGTTCCTTTCACGCCTCCGAAAGGCAGATGCACCTCAGAGCCTATCGTTGATGAATTTACATAAGTTAGGCCTGTTTGTATTTTGCTTATTGCTGTAAAGGCGTTTTTCATGTTCTCTGTGTAAATTGCCGACGACAAGCCGTATTCGACACTGTTCGCAACTTCTATTGCTTCATCCAAACTGTTTACACTAATTATTGCCAAAATTGGCCCGAATATTTCATCGTGGCAGAGCTTCATTTCTTTTTTGGCATCTGTGAATATTGTCGGCTGGAAGAAATAGCCTTTTCCTTTGATTCTTATTGGCTTGCCTCCATGCAAAAGTTTTGCTCCTTCTCTAATTCCTATTTCCACGTATCTCTTTGACTTTTCAAGAGCTGATTCGTTAATTAATGGCCCTATGTCGTGGCTCATGCCTTCCCCGACCCTTAGTTTTTTGACTCTTTCAAGCAATTTTTTCTCAAATAGGTTTTTTACTTTGTTATGCACAATGACTCGAGAGGCTGCTGTGCATCTCTGTCCTGTTGTGCCGAAAGCCCCCCATAAAACTCCGTCAACAGCCAAATCAAGATCAGCATCGTCCATGATTATTATTGCGTTTTTTCCGCCTAACTCAAGGCCGAGTTTTTTTACACCGGCCGATTTTAGAATATACTCTCCTGTTACCTTGCTTCCTGTAAACGACAGAGCGTAAATGTCTCTGTGCTTGATTATTTCATCTCCGACTTCTGTTGCTGGACCCGTTACTAGATTGAAAACACCTTTTGGAACTTGTGATTTTTCTATTATTTTTGCTAATTCTACTGCACATAAAGGCGTATCTGAACTTGGCTTCCAAACAATAGTGTTTCCGCAGATCAGCGCAGGAGCTATTTTCCATGCTGGAATTGCTAAAGGAAAATTCCACGGCGTTATTAGACCTACTACACCTATTGGGTTCCTTACTGTCATTGCAAATTTGTCTGGAAGCTCTGACTTTGTTGTGTGGCCGAATAGTCTTCGGCCTTCTCCAGCCATATACTCAAAAACGTCTATGGCCTCTTGAACGTCGCCTTGGGCTTCTTTGTAAACCTTGCCCATTTCATGGACAACTATATGGGCAAGCCTTTCTTTGTTTTCAATTAATAAATCGCGGATTTTCCACAGGTATTTTGCTCTTTGGGGCGCTGGAGTATCCCTCCAAGAGGGAAAGGCTCTTTTGGCTGCCGAAACTGCTTTTCTCACGTCATCTCTCGTGGATTTTTGAAATTTGCCTAAAACTCTTTCATCTGCAGGGTTCCTGCTATCAAAAACCTGGCCAGAAATACTTTTCACCCATTTTCCATCTATATAGTTTAGATATTCCATTTGGACTCTTTTTATTATAAACATAAGTTTTGGATGGTTATATAATTTGCTGTT